>NZ_JAIVFR010000226.1 GCF_020829685.1 Nostoc sp. CHAB 5715
TGCGCCAGAAAATGTCACTCTTGCCATTGCCGTCAAAATCAACAATGGTAGGAGTTAGTGCTGCGTCTGTTGTGTCTAGAACAGTTGCATTCAGAACTGTTGTGCCATCCATCTGCCAAATAGCGTTCTCACCAGTTGTAGCATTATGCCAGAAGATATCGGTTTTGCGATCGCCGTTGAAATCGCCAATCTGAGGATTCCACGCTGCATCAACGCTAGTTAGAGAAGCCGCAGTACCAACTTTGGTTCCATCCATCAGCACAATGCTATTCTCACCGGTTGTTTTATTGCGTAATAAGAAGTCGGTTTTGGCATCATTGTTGAAATCGGCAATTTTGTAATCATAGGCGGATAGGTCGAAATTACCCAAAGATCCCTGTTCAACAACACTTGTGCCATCCATCAACCGAATGATAATCTCACCGGTTGTAGAATCAACCCAAACTTTGTCCGTTTTACCATCACCGTTAAAGTCAGGAGTAATCGCCGCACTAGTTAAGTAAGGATTAGGATTGGGATTTGCTGACGTTTTAACAGGCGCAGTCACCGATTCACTTTCTAGTGCTAGTGAGGAACTCTTATTCCCAAACCCCAAATCATAATTTAAACTCTCAAAAGAATTTGTCAAGATTTGTGATTTTGCAAAAGACTCTGATACCCATTTAGATGTATTCAAAGATAAGGGTGAGGAATTTGTACTTTCAGGCATGGTGTATTTTTATTATTGGTTGTCATATTTTTTTAACTTTTTTCGAGAATCTCTTTCTGTAACGAAATAACATTTACCAGGGTTTTAAGATTTCTTTATAACTATTTTTTATTTATTAATGTCATTCTTTGAATATAAATATCTGTTTATTTTAAAGGATAATCATGAGATTTTAAAGTTCTATTAAGCAATTATAAAATATATTTTGTGCTTTACCTATATGATGATTTATAGATAAAAGCTGATTATTTTATTTATTGTTTTGACATTTAAAATGTTCAATTAGAACATACAAATTTATGTAATTGTTATTCGGCTATCTAAAACTTTTACACTATGTAATCACAGCAGTATTACATAGTAGTTTGTATAGCAAGTCTAAATTATTGATGAATAACTAGATCCCCGGCTTCTTAAAGAAGTCCGCGATCTGAGCTTTTCAATAAAATTGATTATTCTCGAATGATTTATAACTTGAGTGGAAACAAATATTGGTTAGAATAACTTAGATTAGCAACTATTAAGAGGCATGAATGCATCCTCTAGTTGGAAAAGGTGTAAAATAACACAATACTTTCATAAATACATCAGCTATGCAAGCAGAATATCGGCAGCGTCGTGAGCAGTTAATGGCAAAAATTGGTGATGGGACAGCCATTTTTCGCAGTGCGCCAATGGCAGTAATGCACAACGATGTCGAGTATGTTTATCGCCAAGACAGTGATTTTTTCTACTTGACTGGTTTTAATGAACCACAGGCAGTAGCAGTGTTAGCGCCGCATCATTCAGAACATCGGTTTGTGCTGTTTGTCCAACCAAAGGATCGCGAAAAGGAAGTATGGACTGGTTATCTTTCTGGGATAGATGCAGCCAAGGAAATTTATGGTGCTGATGAAGCGTACCCCATTAGCGAGTTAGATGAAAAGTTGCCGCAGTATTTGGAAAAAGCCAGCCGGATTTACTATCACTTAGGACGTGATCGCACTTTTAATGACCAAATCCTGAGACATTACCAAAGTTTACTGCGAACTTATCCTAAACGCGGTACTGGGCCGATCGCCATTGAAGATACTGGCCCTGTTCTCAACAGCATGAGATTGATCAAAAGTGAGGCTGAGTTGGGGTTGATGCGTCAAGCAGCTGCGATCGCCACTGTTGCACACAATTATGCTCAAGAAATCGCCGCACCTGGACGTTATGAGTACGAAATACAGGCGGAGATGGAACGGATCTTTCGAGTGCGGGGTGGTTTAGGCCCGGCTTATCCTTCGATTGTGGCTTCTGGTGTGAATGCTTGCGTACTGCATTACATTGAAAATAATCGTCAAATGCAGGATGGAGAATTACTGCTAATTGATGCTGGTTGTGCTTACGGTTATTACAACTCAGATATTACGCGGACGTTTCCTGTAGGTGGTAAATTTACGCCAGAACAAAAGACGCTGTATGAGATTGTTTTGGAAGCGCAAAAACAAGCGATCGCTCAAGTGCAACCAGGTAATCCCTTTAAATTAGTTCATGATACAGCAGTGCGTGTTCTCACGGAAGGTTTAGTTGAACTTGGCATCCTCAAAGGTGAAATTGACAAGTTAATTGAAGAAGAGAAATATAAGCCATATTATATGCATCGCACCAGTCATTGGTTAGGGTTGGATGTACATGATGTGGGTGTTTACCAGCACGGTGAAGACAAACCGCAGATTTTACAACCAGGCCAAATTCTGACAGTGGAACCAGGATTATATATTGTGCCTGACACCAAACTAGCAGAAGATCAACCAGAGACTGATCCTCGATGGATTGGTATTGGTATTCGGATTGAGGATGATGTGTTAGTTACATCTGATGGACATGAGGTGTTAACTGCGGGAGTTCCCAAAGCAGTGGATGAAGTGGAACGATAAAAAAATGGGGATGGTGTGTACCATCCCCAAGCTAAAATTGCGGACAAACCATCAGAGTCGTTGTGAGAATTCCTAATATCTTGTCTATTTCTTTAATAAAGTAATCGTTCTTATCGATAAAGATAGTATTCTCACAAAGTTTTAGAAATTTCCAATCTGTTCCTGTTGTAACTACACCATAAATTTCATCGATAATATTTCCTTGTTGCTGGTTAAACAATTGAGATGCAATCATTGTCGCAATACATTGTCCTAAACCAGATTTAATACTCTCATTTTTAGCTTCCACAATAGTTACGACAGGACTAGTAATATCATATTGTTCTGGTGAACAACTGAGAATAAAATCACAGCGCCCTTCTAAGCCTTTAGAAGCATCTACATTAAACTCTGAACCAGAAAATATACTAATTTGGTATTTAAAGAAGCGTTTAACTTCAATTAAAACAGGCATAATAATTAGTTCAGAACGAGCTTTTTCTGTATTTATTGCTGTCACCAATGGTAGATGCTCAGAGAAAATCAAATTTAGATATTCACTAGGTGAAACTGCTTGCACATCTGTAAATAAATCTTGATTTTCAACAAAGATTAATTTAAAGTCTGTTTTTACTTTGCTAAGATTAAAGGCGCTGTACGGCACTGTATCACCCCTCAATCACGCTTAACTGCATAGTATCATTTTGAGAGTAAAGTGCAGCGATGTCTACGGCGGCAAACTACGCAAGTTGCGATCGCTAAGAAAGTAAGTTTGATGATATCTCAGATCAAGAACAGCCTTCAACAAATTCAACTTCCGGTAGTTTACCTGAGCGAAACTGAGTGACACGCTTACCGTCAGTCTCGAATACCACACGATAGTTCTGGTTAGCACGGTCTTTCGGGATAATTGAAACTCTCACTGCTCAAGCCCTAAGCAGTACATCTAAAAAAGGATATAAATTTGTTGGTTACTTTGGCAACTGGGCACAATATCGCCAAGGCGGAGGGAAGTTCTTCCCCGACCAAATTGACCCTTCGCTATTTACACACATCAACTTTGCCTTTGGTATGTTGGGCTTTGTGAGTTGGAGTGTCGATCCATCGCCAACACGAACCGGAAACCAACGCTACACAGGTGACTACACACTTCAACCAGTGGAATGGAACGATCAGACAGTTCTGTACCCGGCGATGCAGAATTTAAAAAAGAAAAACCCCAACCTCAAAACGCTTATCGCAATTGGTGGCTGGAGTTTTAACAGTTGCGATGACACGCCTGAGTCAGCCGGAACAGCTCACCCCTACGGCCCCTTTACCTGCCAATTATTCAGCAAAATGGCAGCCAATCCTAATGGCAGGAGGCAGTTTATTAATTCTGCGATCGCCTATGCCAAACAATACGGCTTTGACGGCATTGATCTCGACTGGGAATATCCCGGCGACTCTGCACGAGGTGGTCAAGATGCCGATTACAACAATTACCTAACACTGCTGAAAGAGTTCCGTCAAACTGCTGGACAAAATTTTATCATCATTATGGCTTCTGCTGCCGTACCCAAGGGTAGCAAAACGGGCGACCAATTCTTCCTGTGGTTGGCTCAGTGCGGTCAATATTTAGATTGGTTTAATGTCATGTCCTACGACTACCACGGGGCTTTTGACGATCCCAAGACAATAGGAACAGGAGTCAACGCGCCTCTCCTGCAAGATTCCGTCCCCAATGGTACGTTTTGCATCAAGGATACGGTGGACGCTTACCTGAAAGCGAAAATTCCCAAGGAAAAGATCGTGCTAGGGATGCCCACCTACGGGCGAAGTTACGTCATCGCAGACCGTACCGATGGCTACGGAAAGCCTTTTAGTAGTGCGGGACCCGCAGGACCAGCGACAGCCACCCCTGGTATTCTCGCTTATTATGAAATTCTTGAGAAAATTGCTAATGGGGAACTCAATGTCCAAAAGTGGGATGAAGCGACTTTGACTCCCTACGCCTACAGCACTAAAACCGGACTTTGGGTGAGTTATGACAACCCGAAATCACTTGGTTATAAAGTCAGTTATTTGATTGAAAAAGAATTGGGAGGTGCAATGGTATGGGCGATTACTTCCAAAAAGAAATAAAAGATTTGGCATCTAAACTGGGATCAAAGCCCAAGGAAGTAAATAAATATGAAGATGAATTTGGTGGGAGGGCGGGATATACAAAGATTTTAATGAACAAAAATAAAGATCGCGATGAACTGTAATTACTGCCTCCATCGAGCCATGAGCGTTTAACTACAAATTTTGATCCTAAATACTAAATAGATCCACGTCTAGGGGCAATTGATGAATTGCCTCTACGACAGATGTGGTTTTTAACTTGCACCACCGCCAGGGTTGTTCTAGAAAAAGTTTTGGGGATGGTATTTACCATCCCCAACTTTTGCAAAATATTAAGTGAGCATTCCTGACTACAGCTAACTATTACAGTTGCGGTACGTACTGCTGCTTCTCAGGTACTTCAGCATACTCAGCCACAATCTGGCGGAATTCTTCGCCGTCAATGGTTTCTTTTTCGATGAGCAAATCGACTAAGCGATCAGTGACAGTGCGATGGTCACGCACAATCTTCTTGGCGTTTTCGTAGCATTCTTCCACGATCGCTCGCACTTGTCCATCAATGCGAGAGGCGATGGATTCGGAATACTCAGATCGGGTTGTCCAGTCACGACCCAAGAAAACTTCACCCTGCTGGCTTTCTAACGACAGTGGCCCTAAGTCGGACATCCCGAAACGAGTCACCATCTGCCGTGCCATTCCTGATAACTGTTGCAAGTCTCCACCAGCGCCAGTGGTAACTTCCGCAGCCCCAAAAATAACTTCCTCAGCAGCACGACCGCCCAAAGCGCCAGTAATCCTTGCTCTCAACTGAGAACGAGAAATTAACCCTTGTTCTTCGTTGGGAGTAAACCAAGTCAAACCTTGCGCTTGTCCCCGTGGAATTAAGGTGACTTTCTGCACTGGGTCATGGTCTTTTAATAAAGTTCCCACTAAGGCGTGTCCAATTTCGTGGTATGCAATCAAGCGCTTGCTCTTGCTATCCACCAAGGGAGTACCTTCCATCCCAGCTACTACCCGATCGACTGCATCATCAATTTCGCGGATGGTGATAGCTTCTTTACGTCTTCTAGCAGTCAAAATTGCCGCTTCGTTGAGTAAGTTAGCTAAGTCAGCACCAGTGAATCCAGGAGTGCGGCGAGCGATCGCATCCAAAGATACACTAGGATCTAATTTCTTGTTCCGCGCATGGACTTGTAAGATTTCCAAACGTCCTTTAATATCGGGTGCATCGACTGTTACTTGTCGGTCAAAGCGACCAGGACGCAACAATGCTGAGTCTAGTACATCAGGACGGTTGGTAGCAGCAATAATAATGATGCCTGTATTACCTTCAAACCCGTCCATTTCGGTGAGCAACTGGTTGAGGGTTTGCTCTCTTTCATCGTTACCGCCACCGATACCAGCGCCCCGTTGCCGTCCTACTGCGTCGATTTCATCGATGAAGATGATACAGGGGGCGTTGTCTTTGGCTTTCTTGAACAAATCGCGGACGCGGGATGCACCCACACCAACGAACATTTCCACAAATTCCGAACCGGAAATACTAAAGAAAGGTACGCCTGCTTCACCAGCGATCGCTTTTGCTAGTAAAGTTTTACCAGTTCCAGGAGGCCCAACTAACAGCACTCCCTTGGGAATCCGTGCGCCTACTGCGGTAAATCTTTCTGGCTGCTTGAGGAAGGTGACCACTTCTTGCAATTCTTCCTTAGCTTCTTCAATACCAGCTACGTCATCAAATTTGACCCCAGTTTTCGCCTCCATTTGGAAACGCGCCTTGGATTTGCCGAAATTCATCGCTTGACCTGGCCCGCCGGGGAGGTTGCTAGAACGCCGGAACAAAAAGAACAGCCCGGTAATCAATAAAACTGGAAATATGAGATTGCCCAACAATCCCCAAATTGCCCCATCATTGCGCATGGGGTGAGCATCAAAACTAATGTCTTTTTCTTTGAGCTTGCTAATTAACTCAGGAGCGTTAACAGGCAAATCCACCCGCCACCTTTGGACACGATTTTCGATGTCTGGATCGCGGGCTTCTATAATTGCTGTCCTACCGCCTTCGTACAGATCCACGCTGGTGACGCGATCGCCATCCAAGTATTCTAGAAAGCGACCATAGGTCATGCGGGTATTGGCTGCATTCTTACTCATGTCAGTAGGAGCGCCTGCAAAGGCCCCTTGCCAGAAGAAAAAACCAATTACCAAAGCAGGCAATGTCCAGAGTACTACGACTTTCCAAGAGAATTTCATCTTAATTTGCCTCTAGATGCCTATACAACTGATCAGCCTTAGTAACCGAATGTTCATCACTCTGCCACTTTAAGCTGTTAAACGGATGTCTATAAATCCATTTTGTTTAATTTGATCTCTTATATGCACTGCCATACAGCGATTGGCGCATTATGGCCATGCCAACAAGAATCTTAATCAAAGTTAACTTAATTTTAATACAATATCGCATCGGGTTCATTTAATTAGTTACTGGTCAGTTGTGAAAAATAAACAACTGACCATTTGTAACAGTTAAGCGTAGTTGTGTTCTACATAGCCCAATCTCAAAGTCTACAGCCTTGCCATACCGTATCGCCTTTTCCAGAAATAGCCTCTCTCATCTGCAAGTATTTACAGCTAGAGAACAAAGGATTATCACAACTGCCATCACCGAGCAGTTGAGCTTTGGGCCAACTATGCCTACTGGTCTGTCAACCCAAAAATGACGGGTGAAGGTGGGGAGTAGGGAGTGGGGAGTAGGGAGTAGGGAAAGAGTTTTTTGGTTTCTCAAATGTCTTGATATCCGTCAAAATATATTTGACACACTACTACTGGTCTGTCTCATTAAATTTGAGGGATAAGAGAACGAACCACGAAGACGCGAAGTACACGAAGGAAGAGGTAAAGAAGAGAAGTTTAACAACTAATTCACCTATCAAAACTTTTGCGACAGACCACTACTAGAAACCGTAAAGAGATGCGCCCAAATCTAATGGCAGTTTGGGAATTGCGAATAGATGACTTTCGAGTGTATTACGCTGTTACGCATTTAAGTTGCACATCAACTGGTGAGGTTGTCCAAAGTCAATTGTCCTTTGTCCTTAGTAAACACAAATGACTAATGACTAATGACTAATGACGGTCTACATTGGTGGAGAAATAGTTGAACTATGAAAACAGTTGAAATCAGCGAGATTGTCTGACTGCTGGAGAAACACGATAAAAATGAGCAGCCTCTCATTTTGACTCGAAACGGTCAACCTATTGCCGCTTTGTTCTCTGTTGAAGATATTGATTTAGAAACTCTTAGCTTGAGCATAAATCCAAAGTTTATCAGCATTATCGAGAAATCACGGAAAAGCCAAAAAGAAGAAGGTAGAATTTTTTTGGAAGACATGTACCTTCCTTCGGAACCTTAAGTTAAAACCTCAAATAATACATCAGTTGAGCGATCGCATCACCAGTTAACTCCAAGCGCCGTTGGAAATCAGCCAGGTTACGGTAAGGCCCGACTGATTGCCGATTTTGAACCACTGCTTGCGCTAGAGACAAATCTATAAATGGAATTTGGGCTAAATTTTCAACTGTTGCTGTATTTGGATTGACTAAATGGATTGGACTTTCTAAAGATTCGTGATCGTAGTAAATAAAATTCAGCAGAGGCTTTAATGGCTCTAACCGGGGCGCTGGTATAGCCAAAGCCGCAGCGATATCTTCAATACAGTAAAATTTAACACCCGAATGCGAAAGTTCTACAAGCGATCGCGCTTGGTGAATTGACAAACCTGGTAAACGTAACCAATCATCTACAGTCGCTTGATTAGCATCAATGCGGATACCTAATTTAGCCGCTATCTGAATTTTATTTACTACGATCAC
>NZ_JAIVFR010000227.1 GCF_020829685.1 Nostoc sp. CHAB 5715
ATCATCCAGTTGATATTACCCAACAAAGTATTGATTTCGCCGTTGTGACCCAAAAGCCGCATTGGTTGGGCTAGGGGCCACTTGGGCATTGTGTTGGTACTAAAGCGGCGGTGATAGACAGCAAAGGCACTTTTATAAACTGGATTTTTTAAATCGTCATAAAAGTCGCCCAACACAGCAGAACGCACCATGCCTTTGTAGACAATTGTGCGGCTTGACAACGAGCAGATATAAAATTCTTCTGAGATGTTGGTTGCAGCTTTACTAATTCGGCGGCGGGTAATGTACAACTGTCGTTCTAATTCATCGCCACTCTTGTCAACAGAAGCTAACAAAACTTGTTCAATCTGGGGTTGATTTTCTCTTGCTTGTACTCCAAGTAAATCAGGTTGCACTGGCACAACTCGCCAACCAAGTACAATGAATTTTTCTTCAGCAGCTACTTGCTCAACTGCCGCCCTAGCTTTTTGTGCTGCTTGTTGGTCTTGTGGTAGAAAGATCATCCCAATAGCTATATTATTGATGGATGGAAATTCCTTTCCACTTTCGGCAAAGTCTTGTTGAAACAACTCCCAAGGGATAGCTGTCAATACTCCTGCACCATCACCAGAATCTTGATCGGCGCTACAACCTCCCCGGTGTTCTAAGCAGGTTAAAGCAGCTAAGGCTTTTTCGACAATTTCGTGGCTGGTACGATTTTGGCGATGAGCAATAAAACCTACACCACAGGCATCTCGTTCCTCTACTAGCCACTTTTGCCCCTGATAGGTATCTCTTGAGTTTATATCCGCTGTGATTTGTTGGTCTTGATTCATCGGTTTATTATTCATACCTGTTCCTGAAGTATTGAGTTACCAATTTTGCCACTACGTTATGGGAAAAAATTTCTAAATTCAGCGATGGAAAAATATACAAGCACCGAAATTTAGGGAAAAAAAATTTTAACTTCGGTTTTACTTTGTTAGTTCACCCGTGTTAAAATTTTTGCGTCTTTTTTTATGTATTTATGCGGTATTAGACAACTTACCTCCGCCAAGACATTATTTTTGCCCTGACAGTTTCTTTTTTATATTGTGAAGCTAAATATTTTCTCAATCCCCTTTTTCCAGATGCACGCTAGCTACTCATAGAGCCTATTTCGGCTCACCTGAAACAAAACTAAAACTGAACGCTGTACTATTTTTTAAAGCCAAAGCCAAGATAATTTGTAATTGATCGTGAGTGACGATCAATAACTCACTCTAAAGGAAGCTATGCCGAAGGCGTTGCCTCTCTAAGAGTTGGCTTTACGCTACGCTACCTTAATTCGTAGTTGCAATCAGTGAGGGGTTGTACCCTCCATTGTCTTGTTAACCACTAAATTTTTAATTTAGTGTGGGCTGCTGTACCCTTTTAATTACGAATTAGTAATTATTTAGTTATCCTGATCCAGCAATAAAATCAGCGTATTACAATATATACCCATTTGACAATTCCCAAATATCGTTGTTGTCTAGAGTTTTGCCGCTTACCAGTTGGCACATGTATTACTATTAACTAGACCTTACTGAATTAGCAACATTCAGTCAGGATTAAATATCTTAATCCAGTTTTGATAATCAAAACTACCGTGTATAGTGTGGTTAGAATTAGTGCCAGTTAAAACACTTGATTGCAATGGCTTTAGCGTCTAAATAAATTGATTGGCGTTTAAAAGAGATGGATAGCCACTATAGAGAATAGCATATTTTTGAAAAAATAAACTCATGTTTTTTTTATATTTGCAAATAATTAGTTAGTTTATACCTTGGCTGATATTTTTCAAAAAAACCGAGTAAATTATGGTAAAAATGCCGAATTATTGCCAATCAGGGAATGGCGATCGCAAAGCCCGCCGTTCGCCTAGCGTCTCGCAGAGAAGGCATCGCAGATTTTTCCGGGCTACTATGTCACCAATATTTTTAATAACACTATGCTTAACTACTACCTGGGCTACCAACGCCCAGGAGCCTCCAAAAAACGCCCAATCAATACCCAGGCTGATCTCCCAGTCACCTGCACCTGCTTTAACAGGCGTAGTATCCTCTGGTAATCAAATTTCCCTCAATGGTCGTACTCTACCAGGAACTTGGTTCCAGCGACCTGGAAAAGCTGGTCGGATTACAACTCATCTGAGTGATGGGGCATTTAGGCAATTAATTGGAGTAAATTTCTTAAACAGTAGTAACTTAGCGAGGCAACCAATACAGTGGTTTTCATCGGTGATAAAGCCACAGGTTTTATCCACCAAGCTACTAGGAGCCTATCGCTATCTGGATATTAGCAATTTTGCTCAAATATCTGGATGGGAAATCCGAACCAACGGCAACATTTTGGTGATTGCTACCCCAAAAGCACAAATTACAAATATTATTCAGAGCCAGCAACCTTCAGATGCGAGTGTTACTCCTTTGCAACAGGCTCGGATTCTTGTTGATTTAGATCGTCCAACTCCGTGGCAAGTTGCACAAGGGTCAATTATTAAAAAAATTGAAACTCCATTTTCTGATCCAGACACACCAACTCCCAAACCCACTACACCGCCAAATCGAGAGTGGACAATTACCCTGGATGGAATAGCTGATCCTGTTTTGATAGAACGCTATACTCCTCAGCCACCAGCAGCACCACCAACATTGCTGCCAAACCTGCTCAAGCAATTATCACCAATACAACCAATACAACCAATACAACCAACCCCAACCCCTGAACCACTGATTCAACAAGTGGAGGTGGTGAAAAACCAAACCATAATTAGTCTGAGCGTTCCTTTTGGTCTATCGCCTCAAGTTAGTACTGTAGATAACCCCAATCGCCTGATTATCGATATTCGACCCGATCCTCTAGAAGAAAGAGATATTACTTGGGCCCCAGGATTGCGCTGGCGACAGCATTATGTCAACTTAGACACAGAACGCTTCCCTGTGGTCTGGTTAGAAGTTAATCCCCGTAAATTTGGGCTAACGTTGAAACCGATGTGGGCTAGTCTTGATGGGCTTGCGGGTACTGCTCCCTTAATTCAAACAGCACAACGTTACTTAGCAGTAGCTGGAATTAACGGTGGTTATTTTAACCGCAATAACAGATTGCCATTGGGTGCGATTCGTCGAGATGGTCAGTGGTTATCAGGCCCCATTCTTAACCGAGGTGCGATCGCTTGGAATGATTCAGGTCAATTTTACTTCGGTCGTCTCACCTTAGAAGAAACTTTAATTACGACAAATGACCAGCGCTTACCAATTCTGTTTCTCAATAGCGGCTACGTCCAGAGTGGCATTGCTCGTTACACCCCAGCTTGGGGATCAACTTATACGCCTTTGACGGATAACGAAATTATTTTAGTGGTAGAGAAAGACCAAATTACTCAACAGTTACCAGGCGGCAAAGTTGGTGAGACGGCCGTTCCCATTCCCCACGATGGCTACCTACTAACCTTACGCGCCAACGCTGCTAGTGCTGCCTCACAGCTACCTATTGGAAGCGCAGTAAGCATTTCCAGCGCCACTGTTACCACAGATTTTAGTCGTTATCCCCACATTATCGGAGCCGGGCCGCTATTAGTCCAAAATCGTCAAATTGTCCTCGATGCCAAAGGCGAAAAATTCAGCAATGCCTTTATTGCCGAAAAGGCTATTCGTAGCAGTATTTGCACAACAGCAACAGGCACATTGATGATTACTGCTGTCCATAATCGTGCAGGCGGTTATGGGCCTAATTTGGCAGAACATGCCCAATTGCTGCAACAGATGGGCTGTGTGGATGCCTTAAATTTGGACGGAGGTAGTTCTACCAGTCTTTACTTAGGAGGACAACTACTTGATCGCTCCCCTAGTACAGCTGCTCGTGTTCATAATGGAATTGGTATTTTCCTGAGACCACGATAATCAGGGAGTAGGGAGTAGGGAATGGGGGATAGGGAAAAACTTAATTACCAACGAACGCCCCATTTCCCAGCCCCACTCCCCACTCCCCACTCCCCACTCCCTTTTTTAAAGATTAGAACAAGCTGGCATTTTGCTTGATGAAGACTTGATGTAGATGCAAGAGTTTTAGGAGTAATGATTTACACTGTCACGTTTGATTTTGCTATCTTTATCAAAGTGCGACAAAATTGCTGATTTTTAACGTTGCAAGATAGCGCCAGATTTTTTATCAATAGTAAGAGTACCAACGGTTTGTTATGTCTTCAAATGAGGTAACTATGGCTCGATATCAAGAAACTACACAGACTGAAACTCTACACCTACCTTCAACTATCACATCCAAAAGCGTTGCTGCAACTGAGTTACGTCCTTGGGGTGCTTTTACAGTTTTGGAAGAAGGGCGCGGATACAAAATCAAGCGCATTGAAGTTAAGCCCGGACACCGCCTCAGTCTACAAATGCACCACCACCGCAGTGAACATTGGATTGTCGTATCTGGTACAGCTAGGGTAACTTGTGGCGAGAGAGAAGTACTACTGAGCAATAATGAGTCAACCTATGTACCCCAATGTACATCTCATCGTTTAGAGAATCCTGGCGTGATCCCCTTGGTGTTAATTGAAGTGCAAAATGGCGAATACTTGGGAGAAGATGATATTATTCGCTACCAAGATGACTATGCCCGTACCAAGGATTAAAGCTCTAATCTAAAAACTGAATACAACATTTTTGTGCAAATCGGCTTTGGGAACCACTGCACCCCAGAAGTCCCTACCTAGTTAAGGTGGGGACTGAAGCATGTTGTGCTATAAATGTAGTAATAGCGATCGCGCTCATAGCTTGATAATTTGGAATTTTCAAGAAGCTAGGATTAACTCATCTATCTGTAAAATAAAGATGGGGTCTTCAATTGTAAAAAACGAGTTCCATGATTCATCTGAGTCAAGCAGCCGCGAGTGAGATTGGGCGAATCAAGTCCAAGCAGCAGCCAAATGTCTTGTTTCGATTGGCAGTAAAACCAGGTGGTTGTTCCGGGTTATTTTATGATATGTCCTTTGATGAAGCAATAAAAGTCGGCGACCAGGTTTTAAACTTGGATGAAATTCAAGTAGTCATAGATGCCGCCAGCTTAAATTACATCAACGGGTTGAGGGTAGATTATTCAGAAGACTTAATGGGTGGTGGTTTTCGCTTCCACAACCCCCAGGCGATCGCAACCTGTGGCTGTGGCAATTCATTTTCTATGAGTCATTAGTCATTGGTCATTGGTCATTAGTTTTAAACAAATGACAAATGACAAAGGACAATTGACAAATAACAATTGACATAAACATTTAAAAAACGATATAATTAGGATTTGTTAAAACTTAGACATATAAGCAGCTTTACGCGCTGTAACTCATGCCAACAATACAGCAGCTAATACGTAACGAGCGCGAACAAGCGCGTCAGAAAACCAAGTCCCCGGCTCTAAAACAATGCCCCCAACGTCGGGGAGTTTGTACCAGAGTATATACGACCACACCAAAAAAGCCTAACTCAGCTCTACGTAAAGTAGCAAGAGTCAGACTGACCTCTGGATTTGAAGTCACAGCTTATATTCCAGGTATTGGTCACAACTTACAAGAACACTCAGTTGTGATGATTCGTGGCGGTCGGGTTAAGGATCTACCAGGCGTGAGATACCACATTATCCGTGGCACCCTAGATACAGCCGGAGTCAAAGACCGCAAACAAGGGCGTTCCAAGTATGGAACCAAGCGTCCGAAAGAAGCGAAAAAATAGGATTAGGCGATTAATCGCATCCAACACGATTAATCGTCTATCTTAGAAGCGCTCAAGGACAAAAAAACGATCGGGGTTTGTGTTCTAAGAGTAGTTATGAAAGCTGCTCAAGTCTGTTAAAAAAATCAAGCAAGCTACATCTACACTAAGCGAGCAAGTGTAGAAGTTCAGAGAAGAACGCTGTAACCCACAGCAAAATTCTAATCTGGACATTAAAGTTTAGAATGTTGTCGCCTTGAGTATTTCGTTGCAGCTAGCAAGTCAATGAATTTTAGATTTTAGACTTCGACTAGGCTCAGTCCTTCTCTACGAGAGGCTGCGCCAACGACTTCCCTCAGAAACCATCGAGCGATTTGCGGTTTTGGATTGGTCGAACCCACAAGGGGATGAGGCTTACAGACTTTTGATTTTTTCCAATCCTTGTGGTCGGAACATCTACCAAAAACTCTAATCCAAAATTGGCAGTCAATAAGTCAGCCTTGCTGCAACAATCGAAAACAAAATTGAGAAAGTCTGAGGGTTGAGTTCCACAGCTTTTAGTTTCCGGTGTTTGATAGCATATAATTTCGTTGCCAATTCCGAATTAAAGGTGAAGTATGTCTCGTCGTGGTGTTATTCAAAGGCGCCCAGTTCCGTCTGACTCTGTATATAACAGTCGCCTTGTGAGCATGATTATTAGGCGGATCATGCGTCATGGCAAGAAATCACTTGCCGCACGGATTGTTTATGATGCATTAAAAACTATTGAAGAACGCACTGGTGCTGGTGCCTTGGAAACCTTTGAAAGAGCAGTGCGAAATGCCACGCCTTTAGTAGAAGTAAAGGCTCGGCGAGTTGGTGGAGCAACCTACCAAGTACCAATGGAAGTGCGTACAGAACGGGGCACTACCCTAGCACTGCGTTGGTTAGTGCAATATTCCCGCTCCAGACCAGGCCGGACAATGGCAAGCAAACTGGCAAATGAATTAATGGATGCTGCCAACGAAACCGGCAATGCGATTCGGAAACGCGAAGAAACGCACCGGATGGCGGAAGCTAACAAAGCATTCGCACATTATCGTTACTAAGTAGAAAAGCGATATATCGCCCTCCAGAAGTGGTATATCGTGGATTTACAAAAACAAGACGGTTTTCCGTAAAAGTATAGAATCTTAACAAAGAGTAATATACAAGATATCATGAGGCAAAAACTATAGGAGGTAACTGTGGCACGCACGATCCCGCTAGAGAAAGTACGCAACATTGGTATTGCGGCGCATATAGATGCGGGCAAAACAACAACAACAGAGAGAATATTATTTTACTCTGGGATAATTCATAAAATTGGCGAAGTTCATGAAGGAACTGCCGTCACAGACTGGATGGAGCAGGAGCGGGAGCGGGGAATTACCATTACTGCGGCTGCTATCAGTACCAGTTGGAAAGATCATCAAATTAACATTATCGATACTCCGGGTCACGTAGACTTCACAATTGAAGTTGAGCGTTCCATGCGCGTGTTGGATGGTGTAATCGCAGTATTTTGCTCTGTGGGCGGCGTGCAACCGCAGTCTGAGACAGTGTGGCGGCAAGCAGAACGCTACAAAGTTCCTCGGATAGCCTTTATCAACAAGATGGATCGCACCGGAGCGAACTTTTATAAAGTTCACGAGCAAATCCGCGATCGCCTACGGGCAAATGCGATCGCCATTCAACTACCAATTGGTAGCGAAAATGACTTCCAAGGGATCGTTGACCTAGTAAGGCAACGTGCGTATATTTACGCCAATGACCAAGGTACTGATATCCAGGAAACCGATATCCCGGAAGCATTGCAAGCGCAGGTAGACGAATACCGCACCAAGCTCATAGAAGCTGCGGCAGAAACCGATGATGCTCTGATGAATAAGTACTTCGAGGGCGAAGAACTTACAGAAGAGGAAGTTCGGACTGCCCTGCGTAAAGGCACAATTGCGGGAACAATTGTACCAGTACTTTGTGGTTCAGCATTCAAAAACAAAGGCGTGCAGTTAATGCTGGATGCAGTTGTAGATTACCTGCCAGCGCCAAGTGAAGTACCAGCAATTCAAGGCTTACTGCCCAATGGCGATACTGTTGAACGGCAAGCTGATGACAACGAACCCCTAGCGGCTCTGGCATTTAAGATTATGGCTGACCCTTATGGTCGCCTAACATTTGTTCGCGTTTATTCTGGCGTCCTGAAAAAGGGCAGCTACGTTCTCAACGCTAGTAAGAATAAAAAAGAACGGATTTCCCGGTTAGTTCTGATGAAGGCAGATGATCGGCAAGATGTCGATGAACTGCGAGCGGGTGATTTAGGAGCAGCTTTGGGATTGAAAGACACCTTGACAGGTGACACGCTCTGTGATGATGGATCGCCAGTAATTCTGGAATCCCTATTCATTCCTGAGCCTGTGATCTCGGTGGCGGTTGAACCCAAAACCAAGAACGATATGGACAAGCTGTCCAAGGCTCTGCAATCTCTCTCAGAAGAAGACCCCACCTTCCGTGTCCGCGTCGATCCCGAAACCAACCAAACCGTGATTGCGGGAATGGGAGAGCTACACCTAGAAATTTTAGTAGACCGGATGTTACGAGAATTCAAGGTGGAAGCGAATGTAGGTGCGCCACAAGTAGCTTACCGAGAAACAATTCGGAAAGCTGTGAACAAAGTTGAGGGCAAATTCATCCGCCAAAGTGGTGGTAAAGGTCAATACGGTCACGTTGTGATCAATTTGGAGCCTGGAGAACCCGGTACGGGCTTTGAATTCGTCTCCAAAATTGCCGGTGGTTCAGTACCTAAAGAGTACGTTGGCCCCGCAGAACAAGGAAT
>NZ_JAIVFR010000228.1 GCF_020829685.1 Nostoc sp. CHAB 5715
AGGATTAACTACTGGTGAAAACTACAATAATCTTTGGGATGCTAATCTTTTGCCCTTTCGAGAATGGTTTAGGCAACGGTATTGTAATTATATGTCTCTTTACCTACGATTATTTCTTAGCTAAAGAGCCTTTAATGTCAAAGTGAAGGTTGTTTTGCTGTAAATTACAGCAGTTTTCATCTATTTCGACCACACTCTTGTATTTCTCTGGAGCGCCTCTCTTGCCTCGTGCGTGAGATAAAAACAATGTGGTTCATTTACCTGAAAATCGCTGTATAGGATTACCGCAATAGTTTTTTCTGACTTAACTTCTTTTTTAGTAATCCCAAATAGCGTTGCCCAAACCATTCTCGAAAGGGCAAAAGATTAGCATCCCAAAGATTATTGTAGTTTTCACCAGTAGTTAATCCTGTTGCTGGAAATTCACCTTTTCGCGCCCTGTGGTATGAACCAAAAATAATATCCCAAATCGGGAAAAATAAAGCAAAATTCTTATCTATATGTTCTGGCTGAAATGAATGATGAATTCTATGGTGTTGTGGTCCAACTATAATTGGTGTGAAAAAACCTAATTCTAAACGTAAATTTAAATGGATAAATTGTAACCAAATAATTTCAATAAACGTCAACAATCCTACGGCTATTGGTTCTATGCGAAACAATAAACTCATCGGAATGAGAATAAACAAGAGAATCAATGGTTCTTCTAGCCAATGTACCCGCCGAGTACTTGTGACATTTAAGGAAACGTCACTGTGGTGAAATTTATGTTCTGACCACAAAAAGGAATTGGTATGTTGAAATCGATGCAACCAATAATAAAAGAAGTCAACAATCAGAAAATAAAAAACTATCCCAAGGATTGTTTCTATCCCATTCCTGGGTTCTGGTAAAGTTAAATAAGGGCCGCCCAGCCAATGCCGAGTTATTTCGACTAATGCTCCAATCCCGATCGCATTCAGCAAAAATGCAAATAAAGTATAGACAACGTACCATTTCAAGTTAAAAATAATATCACGAAACGGCTGATTTGGCTCCACTGGACGCAACCGTTCAATCAAAATAAAAACACCATATATCAAAAATGCCTTCAGCACATATTTAAGAAAGCCGAAGACAGCATCAATCCATTCCATATTTGAAGTAACCTCAATTTGTAGAGCAGAGGGATTGTTGAATGCTGCAAATTTATCTAATAATACCACATACTAGTGCATAATTATTAGCAATCGCCCTTATACTACTAGATTGTTACTGTGTTTCAAGGAGATTCGATGAATTGGAGTATTTTCCTAGCTGCACTAGGCAGCACGGGCATTGAATTTTTAGAAGTTGTAGCGATCGCCTATGCTATTGGTAGCTCTGGTTATGCCCGTGAAGCGATTTGGGGTGCGTTTACAGGTTTAGTTGTGGTATTACTAGGAGCGATCGCTCTTGGCACAGGATTACAGTTTCTACCTCTGCAACCATTGCAAATCATCATTGGTTTGCTTCTGCTGTGGTTTGGTTGGAGATGGGTGAATAAATCTGTGCGCCGACTCGCAGCAAGACGGCGAGCAGGTTGGGTTAGTGAGAATGTTCTGGAAAAAGAAGGTATTGCTTTAGATCAACAATCGCCAGGATTTAGTAAGTTGAATTTTTTGATTATGACCAAAAGTGCTGCTCTAGAGGCTTTGGAGGTGGGTGTAATTGTGATTACACTGGGATTAGCTTCTAGTGCTTGGTATGAAGCGATCGCTGCTACAGGACTGGCGCTATTATTGTCGCTAGTTACAGTGGTCGCTTTACATCAATATTTGGTCAAACTGCCAGAGGTGTTAATCAAGCTTGGTGCTGGAATTATGCTCAGTTCCTTGGGAACTTTCTGGTTAGGGGAAGGTATGGGGCTGGAATTCCCTTTTGAAGAGTTTTCAATCTTGATTTTGATTGGGTTATATAGTATTACTGCGGCAGTTGCTATTTATTGGTTGAGAAGGGAAGTTGTGACGGAGTGAAAGGCTCACGCAAAGGCAAGCCAGTGCGCCCTTGCGGCTCTGCCGACTTGTTCGCGCAGCGTCTTTGACAGGAGAAGCAACTGGCGTCGTAAAGGTAAGAAGTTTAATGGATTGTCGTTACTGTTCGGTGGTTTCTCAAGCTAATGGTGAAGATCCAATTGGCACCGCAGGTACTGTGGATGAATGGTTGCTTGTAGAAGTACCGCGTCCCTGGAAGGCTGAACTTTGGCAAGAAAAGCCGGAATTTCAGCCGTTGCTTCAAGTTGTGGAACAGTTAGCGTCTAACCCGATGCGGTATTTCAAAGGTCGGCTGTTAGCGATCGCTCCTGACAAGGCTTATACTCATCCAGAATGGATCAGAGTCTTTTATTATCAGCGTCCAGCCCAGCTATTTGCTCAGTATACCAAGCAGGAATATTTACTTCCCCTAACTCAGGTTGCTCTTTTAGCAAAAGCTTTGTTATTTCAGCCGCAAAATTTACCCAATTTTCAAACTTATCGTCAGCCAACAGACCACATTCGAGAAATTCTGGTTTGTACCCACGCCAATTATGACTTAGCTTGTGGGCGGTTTGGCTATCCTTTTTACCAACTTTTACACCAAAAGTATGCAACAGAATCAGACAGTCTGCGGGTGTGGCAAACTAATCATTTTGGTGGACACCAGTTTGCGCCGACGTTGATTGATTTTCCCACCGGTCAAATTTGGGGACACCTGAAAGCGGATGTTTTGGATTGTCTGATTTATCGACAGGGTGATGTTTCGCAGTTGCAACCTTTCTATCGTGGCTGGACAGGTTTGGGGAAATTTGAGCAAATTGCCGAGAGAGAAATTTGGATGCAGTTAGGCTGGGATTGGCTGAATTATCCCAAAAGTGGGCGTATTGTAGCACAAGATGAAGGTGGGATTGTGCGATCGCTCCTTAAAGGTATATTTAAACGTGTTCCATCTCCAAAATTAAAACTTGTGCTTGCAAGATGGAATGAGCAAGCAACCTGGGCAAAAGTACAGATTGATTACACAAGTAGTAATAATAGCCACCGAGGTGCATACGAAGCCACCGTTAAATTGACGGGAACAGTCACTACTAAACGCAAATCTGGAGATGATGTACCCCTAACTACCGTCAACCAGTACAGCATAGATCATCTATTAAAAATTCGTAATTCCTAATTCCTATTCCCAATGCCCCATGCCCCATTCCCCATGCCCCATGCCCCATGCCCCATGCCCCATTCCCCATGCCCAATGCCCCATGCCCCATGCCCCATTCTCAAACTTCTTGAACACTCAACCCTGATGCGACAATTGCCCGTTGGCACAATTCTAGCGACGGATCTCCAGCAACTACTCGCCGCCCTAGATGATGAGCGATCGCAATCATATCTTCTTGAGGCAGCCAGGGAAACACTACTAAGTCTCCTGGTTGCGAAAACATGGTAACTAATTGCTCAAGGGTATTTGTTTGCAAGGTAAAGGGTTGGAGAATGATTACTGTTGCTGCTTCCTCAATCAGCCAATCATGATCCCAGTCGTCAGAAGTCACAGCAACAGCTAGAGTGACTGGAGGAATTTTAGCAAAAAACTCTGGTGAAGCTGTATCACCGTGAAATAACAGGTGTTGCTGTCCTAATTGCCACCAACGAAATTGGCTTTTAACAGTAGCTTCAGATGTTGTCTCTACATGAGTGACAGAAACCTCAATTACTGGGGATGGAGAATTGTCTTTTTGGATGGATTTTGGCACAATGGCGATAAATTCCGGCTTTATTGCCTCTTCTGATGTAGTTATCGAGTCAGATTTTTCTTCTTGCTGATGTTTAATAGTTTGGACTAAATCTTTGTGAGTGATGCGCTTACCAGTTTTTGCTTCTTCTAAATACTGCTCCCGCAGTTTTTGGGGTGTGGAGGGTGCAGCAAGTAGATACAAAGCGGAGGTAGCAATATCAATTTGTGCAAGATTTGCACGGTTGCTAAAGGTTTCATACACATTAATAAAGTTGTATGCTGTTCGACGGCTCCAACCAAATTCTGCTTTCAACCAAGTATCAAATTGTCCATGCTTCAATTTAGAACGCACTTCTGCCAATCTTTGTCCAATTTCCCAAATGTCTTGGGCAGTCCGCCGTAGCTGCTCTCGGATTTCTGTTGTGCGCTGCTCAACTAACGTCCGCTGCTCTGGTGTGAGAAGTTCGTAATCAAAACGAGTAATAATTGTATCTTTTGTATCCTTGTTACTTGATTTTACCATTGTGAATTTCCAGATCCATTGGCGAAGAACTCAGCTATTTTGGATTACAGATAGAACATACACAAAATCGTGAGCATAATCTCACTTAGTTGTAGCTATAGACTTCCTGCACTCGATACACTATATTATTCATTTTATTTTAAAAGTAGGAAAATCTTAAAATTAGATTTACAACAAAAGCTGAGTGTTTGGTAGCTGGTAAGATTTAAACTTTTTTCAAAAAAGCCTAATCAGATATCAGGGAAAATTAAATTTTTTATGCAGTTTTTAGCAAATTGCTGGAGAATAACCCCCAAAATATCCTTATGCTTTCAATCTAAGGACTTGACAAAATGTCCTCATTAATTAGTTAATTGAGAATAATTGCTAATTATCATACCTGTTAAAAATGCTGAGGTGGTTTTTGTCTTCTTTACGGCCTTGTTTAATTAATTACAATAATTTTTTTCAAAAAAGCATCAATTTCAGTCACTATTGCTGAAAAGAAATCTCCATCTCGTAGATAGAGCTAGCAATAAATGATACTAACTTAAGTTTGCTATTTAGCTAGATGAAAATGAGTTCTAAGTGGGAGTTAAGAAGTAACTCCTCGACCTCAGTTTATTCAAGGTTTTAACTGAATTTTAGGATGTGCGTGTTTTGTTTTATTCATCGGTGTGAATTTGTGTATGAAAACTCAGTTGCTAATTTCAACAAATAATTCCTTGCTAGAAGTTGACCACATTTTTATTTGTGTTGAGGATGCACCTAAAGTTGAGTTCTTTGAGCAAGCAGGGTTGATATTTGCCAGTTCTCCGGTGCAACAGGTGGAACGAGGCACAGCCTCACAGATTCTCTTTTTTGAGAACTTTTATCTAGAATTTATTTGGGTTGAAGATGAAGTCGCCGCTGAAATCTATGCTGTCCGCACAAACATAGACTTTTTAGGGCGATCGCATTGGCAACAAACGCAAATATCTCCCTTTGGCATTGCCCTGCACCAGCAGTCTGGCACTACATCATCGTTGCAGGAGGATGAATTTCGGCGATCGCAACCCGAAAAGACAGAACTACTGTTAAGTTTTTCCAGTGATAATTTAGTCACCCAAACTGAACCTTTATGCTTTCTTATTCCCGATGCGATCGCCTTACCAACTTTATTAAAAAACTTTTCCAACTTCCAAAAACAATTTGTGTCTCATCCACTAGGGCTGAGAAAAATAACAGGAATAGAGGCAACTGTTACTCATACTTACCCTCTAACTCAACCTTTAGCACTGCTAGTAGAGAATGGAGTAGTGCAAGTTGAGCAGGGAATTTCCCCATGTCTACAGTTGACCTTTGACAATTATATGCACAGAAGTATATTAGATGGGCGAGCGATCGGTATTCCTCTAATTTTAAAATTTTAGCATCGCTATGTCATTGCGAATGCAACGAAGTGGAATGAAGCAATCGCAAAGGTTTGGGATTGTGCGCTTTGCTCGCTTTTGACTAAATATGAAATCTAGCATGATATTATACCTTATTGTAAGCAATATCAGTATAATTATCAGTAAATACTGAGCTTTAGACCCAGGAAATGCAAGTTTTAATTGATACTCCTAACATAAGTGCCTTCTGCCTTTCTTGTAATTAATTCTGCTTGAGTACTTAAAAATGCTAAATTTTCAAATCTGGCAGCAATTTCGGCAAATTATTCAACCTTACTGGTTTAACCAGCTACGTTGGGGTGTAATTTTCCAGTTACTACTCCTAGTAGCTTTCTCCTTGGGAAGCAGCACATTCGTAATTTTTGAAACATTACAAAGAGGAGAATTGACTTCATCTCTAGCACAGCATAATGTTAATCGATTTCAGCAGGCCATTGGTTTTTTCTTCAGTATTATAATTGTGAATATTATATTTATTTCTGGGAAAAACTACATCCAAGGAAAACTTAGCCTTGATTGGCGAAAATGCCTAACATCTTACTATCTGAATCAATATTTTACCAAACAATCATTTTACCATTTACAGGCTTTTTCTGAGGTTGATAATCCCGATCAGCGCATGGCTGAAGATGTTAAAAATGTCACGCAACGACTAATTCTCGTATTAGTTATGTGTCTGGATTCCCTAGTACAATTAATTGGTTTTATTGGTGTACTGTGGTTTATTTCTCCCATTTTGATGATAACTCTGCTGGCGTATGCAGTTGTAGGTACATTAATTACAACACTAGTGTTTGGACGAGCATTAGTTGGAATTAACTTAGAGCAACTGAAGCGAGAAGCCGATTTTCGCTATGGTTTAGTGCGGATTCGAGACAATGCAGAAGCGATCGCCTTTTATGAAGGACAAGCAGAGGAATCAGCACAAATGAAACAGCGATTTGGGCGCGTGTTTGCTAATATCAATCGTCTGATTCGCTGGCAATTCAACTTAAACGTTTTTCAAAACGGTTATCAATATTTAACATTTATTTTGCCTTTTATCATTTTAGCACCCCGAATTTTTGACGGTGAACTAGAATTGGGGGCTGTCACACAATCTCAAGCAGCCTTTGAGCGAGTGGGATTTGCGCTAGGACTAATTATTACCCAGTTCGATCAACTCAGTGCCTTGACAGCAGGAATTAGACGCCTGACCGAACTTACAACTAAGATAGAAAAGATCACATCCTTCCAGCCAGATTCGGGAATTCAGTTGATCGAAGAGACGTACATTGCCGTTAACCATTTGACGCTACAACTTCCCGATCGCCAAACCAAGCTAATTCAAGATTTATCCATAACAATATTACCTGGTCAATCATTACTGATCGTGGGAGCAAGTGGGGTGGGTAAAACCTCCCTATTGCGTGCTATTGCTGGATTTTGGGTAGAAGGAGAAGGTACGATCGCAAGACCAGCCCCAGACCGCATACTGTTTCTTCCCCAACGTCCCTATATGCCTTGGGGAACTCTGGGCCAACAGTTACTTTATCCCCATACAGAAAAAGCGATCGCTAAAGAAACCCTTTTGCAAACCCTCCATCAGGTTCATCTACCAGATTTAGCCGACCGTTACGGTGGGCTAGATGCCTTTGTTGATTGGTCATGGGTGTTATCTTTGGGAGAACAACAGAGACTTGCCTTTGCCCGACTGCTATTGAGTGAACCAAGTTATGCCATTCTTGACGAAGCAACAAGCGCTCTTGATGAAGAAACCGCAGCCAGTTTATACCAAAAGTTACAAGAAACATCAATCACTTACATCAGTGTCGGACATCGCAGCCAATTGCTGAATTATCATCAGTTTGTGTTGGAATTACGGCAACAACAAGAATGTCTTTTGTTTTCAACAAAAGACTATGAAAAAAGGGAAAATCTACCAAAGTCTTTGAATTGAGTATGCATCAAAAGCCGAGTCCATTCCCAAGATGGGTACTTGTTCTACCATCGCTTGGGCAATCAACAATCGGTCAAATGGATCTCGATGATGCAATGGCATGGTGGCAACAACCGCAAGATGATCCAATTCGATACTCAGCAAATCCATACTGTTTTGTGTGATTTGCTGTTTCACAAATGTTTGAAGTGGTAAATCAAATCTCAACTTGCCGAGACTATGTTTAATTGCCATTTCCCAAATACTGGCAGTGCTGAACAACTTTTCGTTGTACTCGTCTTCAATTAGTGCTTTTGCTGAAAGGCTGAGTTTAGGGCTATCGGTAACAAACCAAATAAAAGTATGCGTGTCCAGCAAGAATCTCATTCCATATATTCTTTAAAATCTTCCAAAGGTTCATCAAAATCATCTGACATCCATATCAACCCTTTGCCACTACCAGCCTTAGCAGGACGGCGTTTGACTGGCTCTATTGGTGTGAGTTTAACAACAGGTTGCTTGTCTTTGAGAATGACAATCTCCTCACCTTTAAGAGCTGCATCAATGAATTGAGCCAGATGTTCAGAGGCTTCAGCTAGGGTCACTTGTTGCATGAAAATCCCCTTGAAAACTTCCATTCAATTTTAACCTACCATTCCGTGTTACAGCAGAAATCATGTATTTGAACCACATCTGTCGTAGGGGCACAGCACTGCTGTGCCCTTACCGCGTGGTCTATTTAAGAAGAAAATAGCTGTAAATGCCCTGGATGCAGGAAAATAATAGATATTGCTTGAAAAGAAAAATGAGAACCATGACCGAAGCACAATCTAGTCGAACAACACGCCGAGGAAGAATTTTCCCCCACATCCAGTGGACAGAAGAACACAAAGCGCAAAAGAGAGCAGAAGATGAAAATTTTCACCAACGTTGTCAGCTTATTTTTGAGAGCGTTAAAATTGAATGGAAGTTT
>NZ_JAIVFR010000229.1 GCF_020829685.1 Nostoc sp. CHAB 5715
CATTAGCAGTTTGTAGCGTTGCTGCTTGTTTTTTCTCAATTGCTTTGGTATTAGATTAGTCATTGGGCATTGGGCATTGGGCATTGGGCATTGGGCATTGGGCATTGGGCATTGGGCATTGGGCATTGGGCATTGGTCATTAGTAAAAGGACAAAGGACAAATAACAACGGACAAATAATAAAAGTCATTGGTCATTAGCAAATAGCAAATAACAAATGACTAATGACTAATGACTAATGACAAACTTAACTAACTTTGAAAGCCTCGACAGTCTCTTGTAACTGATGGGAAATCTCTACAGTTTGTTGCAGAGATTCGGAAACTTGGCGAGAAGAATCGCTGGTGCGTTGTGATACAGCAGCGATATCTTTCATCAATTGGCTAACACTTTGCGATGTTTCAACCTGAGATGCAGTTGCAGTGGAAATCGACTGCACTAAGGAGTCAATTTCACGGGATACATCCAAAATTTCACTCAGACTTTGTTTAGCCTCCTCCACAATTCGAGTTCCTTCTACAACTTGAGTAGTGCCTATTTCCATCGCTAGTACCACTTCACTAGTTTCTCGTTGGATATTTTCAACAATTTGTTCAATTTCTTGGGTTGCTGCGGCACTCCTAACTGCTAGTTCGCCGACTTCTTCAGCCACTACGGCAAAACCTTGACCTTCTTCACCCGCACGTGCTGCTTCAATACCGGCGTTAATGGCTAGTAAGTTAGTTTGAATAGCGATTTGGTTAATCAATGAAACCACGCGAGAAATTTGTTGCGAAGATTCTCCCAAACGTTTCACTTTCTTAGCAGTTTCACCCACAGTTTTCCGCAAAGACAGGATGTTTTGTACTGTTAAATCCATCGCGCGTCCACTCTTAGTAGCGGTGTGAGCCGCATGATTGGCAACGAAAGCAGCTTTTTCGGCGCTTTCGGCTACAGCTTGCATGGATTGGGTCATTTGGTCAACAGCATCAAGGGTGCGGTTGATTTCGGCAGCTTGGGTGAGTGCTTCCTCTGCTAGGTGGCGGATGGCTCCTTCGTTAGAGCCAATGGCAGTATTAACGTGGGTGGCAGCTTGTTGAACTTGGGTAACAATATCTCGGAGGCTTTCTACAATGGAGTTGAAAAAGTCGGCAACAGTCCCTATTTCCCCAGCCGTCACGTCTGCACGTACTGTCAAGTCGCCTCTGGCTGCACCTTCTACCTCATTGAGCAGTTGTAAAAGTTGCTGTTGCAGTGTTTCTTGTTGATGCAGTTCGTCGTCAGAACTGATTACTGCAACATTCCTAGATTGTATCTCTTCTAATAACTTGGCTTGTTCTAAGGCATAGCCGATTTGAGTTGCTATCTGTTGAAACGAGTCAATTTCCTGCTGTTGCCAAACACGAGGAGTTTCGCACTGATGAGCTATTAATAAGGATAAAAGCTGGCCTTGGGCAAGAATTGGTACGATCAAATTACCTTTGACAGCAAATTTTTCCAAAAGTTGGATGTAACCGGGGGCATTTTTCAAGCTTTGGTCTTGATGAATGTTTGCAATTGCAAGCACCCGTCCATAGTGATCAGTTTCTACATAACGTTCCCGAAAATAAGGCTCGTCAATTTTCACTCCGAGCATTTTCGGCCAATTATCAGTTACCGATTCAGCAACGACAACGCCATTCCCAGTATTTGGATTTAGACTATAAATGATTACCCGGTCTGTTTTTAGCGATCGCTGAATTTCTTTTACTGCTGCGTGATAAATATCTTCAGTTTTGAGACTTTTCCGAATTCGTAGGGTAATATCTGTTAGTAATTTTGCGCCTTCAACGTCCAGTTCTTGTTCCTTAACTAACACCTGCAATTGTTCGGCCATCTGGTTGATATTTGCACTTAATACCCCTAATTCATCTTCTCTTGCGATTTCCAGACGGGTATTAAATTTACCTTGGCCAAGCTTTGCTAATGCCGCAGTTGCATTTAAAATTGGCTGTGTAGTAAGTTTCGCTAACCGAGATGCGATCGCAGCTACAATCAATGCTGTCACTGCTGTGCCGATGGCTATAATCCATAACAATTGTCTTTGCGGCTCAAATACAATTGCTGTGTCTGTGGATAAAAGTACTTGCCAGTTTAAATCTGGTAACCCATCTAACTTACTGGCTGGTACGTAGCTGACTAGTTCTTCTTTTTGGTAAGTTTTGGCAACTTCTATAAAACTATCTACCTTATTGGCTGCTACCAGTTTAGGTAAACTAGAATACTCTGCCTTTGCCTCTTTCCCTAATAATTCCTTTTCTGGACTTAAGAAAACTGTTCCCGAAGCATCGAGCAAATGGTATTGTTGCCCATTGACTACGTAGTTTTTGATGACTTCCTCTAAAGATTTTACGGGCATCCGCGCCCTTACCACACCAATGGTTTGGCCCGTCCTTATCTCTTTCACAGGTGCAGCTATATAAATACTTACTACGCCAGTATTTTTTGCTGCTTCAGGTTTACTGATGACAGGAATATCTTTTTGTAAAGCCTCTTGAAAGTAGATACGGTCTTTTTGGTTGTCCTGGGGTTCGCCTGTGGATTGGACAATCAAGTTACCTTGGCGATTAAAAACAGCAACGCTGTCATAAGCTTTGTAGGCTTCGACAACTCCATCTAGGATTGCTTGTTTATCTTGGGTGGTGATACTTACACTAGCCTGGGGACTTGTCAAAAAAAGTAAACTTGATATTACCTGAATATCACCGTAGCGCCCCAACATGAAACGGTTAACTTTATCACTTAAACCAATGGCTTCAGTTTGTTGAGATTGGGTAATTTGCTTAGTAATCGACTTGTTGGCAAAGTTAAAAGCGATCGCGCCGATACCCAATACTGGTATTGTACCGATTGCGATCGCTAAAATAGTCGCTTTCTTAACCAATCCGAGTTTTGCAAAAGAGGCAATAGCCTGATTTAGTAAAGAATTATTAGCCGTTTCACTAGTAGTTTTAGTTGGTAGCTTTATGACAGTACCACTTATTTTTTGGGATGAAATCAGTGATGCTCGATTTTGAGCGCCGCTACCTTGATTTGCATTGGTTTTATTAAACATAAAAGTAATTCTCCTAACTATGTGAATAAGAACCTAAAAATCCTTTTTAGTAGTACACCCTAATCACTGCGGAGAATAGAAGACTGCACAATTGCCTGAGCATCTAATACCAGTAATATTTCTTCTTGTTGCACAACGCACCCACATAAATAAGGAACTAAACTGGATGCTACTTGTCCTATAGGAGAATGAATATCATCAGGGATGATTTTAATCGTACCTTTTATTTCTTGCACAACTAAACCCAACACCAATGATTCCACTTGGATAACGATCGCACTGTATTGTCGCAGTCGATAATCTAAGGATTCTAAATTGAGCATTCTTGGCAAATCAACAACCCAAATTATCCGACTCCGCCAATTCATTAATCCTAATATACAGCAGGGCATATTAGGCATTGAGGTTACAGATTCAATAGGTACAATAATTGCTTCTTGCGTATGTTTCGTTGATAAAACAGCAGCAGTCTGTTGATTTAGCTGAAACTTCAGATAACTGTCTGCTAAATTATTTTGGGTTTCTTTTGAAGGAAGTGTAATGTTTATACTAGTCATTGATTCAAATTACCATTGATTTAATAGTACGTAGCAGATGTTCGCGGGTGTAAGGCTTAGTTATGTAAGCATCTGCACCTTGTTTCATCGCCCATAAACGGTCAATTTCTTGATTTTTGGAACTACAAATTACAATTGGAACTTTTGCTGTAATTGGATTTCTTCTCAGATAACGACACAATTCAAATCCGCTCATTTCTGGCATTACTACATCAGTAACGATCGCATCTGGTTTTTCTAAGACAGCTTTTTCTAAACCCTCTTTTGCACCACTTGCTTTAATTACGTTGTAACCACTTTCTTTCAGATAATGGCTCATTAATTCCAATTCGCTGGGAGAATCTTCTACAATTAGAATTGTGCCAAGTAAAGTCAGACTCACTATTAAATCTCCTAAAAAAATAAATTAAACATATTAGAATTCAGGAGTCAGGAATCAGAATTCAGAATGGAATTAGCATAGCTTGTCAGTAGTTTACTAACTTCTTCAAGTTTAAGTTTTAATTCCGAAGTCTCACTATATTCCAAATCATTTGAAAGAATTAGATAATAACGACATTCTTCTAAAGAACCTTGTGCAATGTTTAAAAAACGTCCTTTATCTGCTAATCCTTTTTTCTTAAATCCCTCTGCTATATTTGCTGGTACAGAAATTGCTGCCCGTCTAAATTGAGAGGTAAGCCCATATATTTCTGATTTAGGGAAGTTAGCAGTAAATGGGTACACTAATAAAATAAATTGATGTGCTTTCTGCCAAACTATCAAATCTTGAAATGTCTTCGCTGGCTGTCTCATTTGTTCTAACTCCTGAATTCTGACTCCTGAATTCTGACTCCTGAATTCTGACTCCTGAATTCTGACTCCTAAATTAAGCAAGATGTTTGAAAACAATTTTTAGCAATTCTGATTGTGTAAAAGGCTTAGTCAAATATCCTGATGATCTGACTATTTTCGCCTTTGCCCTGTCTATAAATCCTGTTCTACCAGTCACCATAATAATAGGCGTATGTTTAAAAGCTGAATGTTTCCGTAATAAGGAACATAGCTCGTAGCCATCTAAGCTTGGCATCTCAACATCTAGCAAAATCAGATCGGGCTTACTCCGAAGAATTTGCATTAACGCCTTCACAGGATCGTTGATCATCACAACCGAAAATGTGTTTTCATCCAAAAAGTGTTTGATGGAATTCAAAACTGTTTGGCTATCATCAATGCAGGCAATTGTATATAGTTTTTTGCCAACAGGTAGCTGAGTAGTTTTATTATTTTCAGGAATATCAAAATTGATTGGTATCGGTAACTTTTGCTCAAGTTTTATTTGCAGTTGTGGCTGAACTTGAGACGGTTGTATTCTAGACAAAAGTTGGGAACCCCCACCAGCCGGAATTGATGACTGGATATTTTGCCGATTTCGTAATTGCTTTTGACAGTGTTCAACAAGTAACCGCAAATCCAGGCGACAAAACTTTGGTAGTTCATCCAAAGAGCTTTCTGGGCTGAATTCATAGCTACCTTCTTTTAAGCATAGAAATGATTCCAGTACTTCTTTTGCTAATTCGTCTATCAGACTTGCTGCTTGCACAGAGGTGATATAGTCCTGATTTACCAACCAACAAATAGCTTGGTAATCCGCATTGGGTATTGATTGGTGTTCATTCTTCGTCTCAAACATCAGCCGCATCTGCACACGAGTGGCGCTGTTGAGAGCAGGAATTTGCTGGCTCAAGCGTCGCAAGTGACTGTCAAGCCGCTCAAACAGTTTATCTGAATAGGAGGCATAAGTAAGTTTACCGTCCTCTAGATAAATTGACCAAGAATTTATTTCAGTAAATATACTTAAATATCCTGTAGCACGACGACTGGTTAACTGTGCCAACAGAGATAGCGGATGTAGTTTCTGGAACAACCTGTAGCTACCTATAGGAGTTGTGCTCATTTTGCTTTTACTTCAGCTAAATTCGATACGTGTAAGCTAAATTCGTATAGAGTTATTCCACAATTTAAATCAAGTAAAAAGCATCAAACTTTTGTATTTTAAAGTACATCAGCTTATTTCTAGACTTGGTGGTGAAACTCAACGAAAACAGCGTTATTTTCAAATGATCAAATCTCAGTAAAATCGTAAATTATTATTAATTTACTTTTTGTTACTGAGATTTACAGACTTTCTGGACAATAAGACATAAAAATGTCAAGACTAGATGAAGCCACTTTCCATTGAGTAACCCCAATCTGACCACAGGAATAATACTGATTTTGTAAATATTAATATATTTGAACTTCTGTATTTACACTTAAGTAAAATCTAGTCTTTAAGCAAGTAAGAACTATATGAAGCCACTTATCATTAAATACCCCCGTTGTGACTACGGGGATAATACTGATTTTTTGACAAAAATAAAACAGAATTCAGAAGTCAGAATTCAGAAATTACCATATTTAAAGTAGTATTTTATACTTAAGTAAGGATTTACTGCTTTGGCAGAGCTGTTTGTCCAAAAAAAATTTGCGCGATCGCACAGCAAGATTATTCCTACTGATGAATGCGTTGGCGTAGCCCACCGCAGGCATCGCTTGCACATCTTTGGGCGTTACTGCCAAACCCTAAGAAGATGTTTTAAAAATATTGGGCGACTAGAAGTCGCTACTACACAATCAAAGTCCATCTCCGTGGACTAACGAGTTGCAAAATATCAATTACTTTATGTCGGTTGGCGGGGAAATAAACGTGATTTTGGCTGTATTCTACATCTCGATATTAAAGATGGAAGAATATGGATTCAACATGATGCTACCGAAGTTGGAATTGCCAATCGATTGGTTGAAATTGGAGTACCCAAGCAAGATATTATTTTGGCGTTTCACGAACCCTATGTGCGTCAGTTTACCGGGTTTGGAATTTGAGAAATCGCAAGTCCCTAACTGAAGCGATTGCAAAGTTAAAAAACACAGACAACAATCTTCTTACGCCAGCAAAGTATAGCTCTACTGAACTTTCCTGCTTGGAGTTGAGGATGAATTTACGAAAATTGCATGAACCTATTGACTCATGCAATTTTCGTAAATTAAAAATGCGGATGAAAGGACTTGAACCTTCACTCCTTTCGGAACTAGAACCTAAATCTAGCGCGTCTGCCAATTCCGCCACATCCGCATCAGTTTATTATCATACCATAAGAAATTATTTTTGGGAATAGGGAATAGGGAATAGGGAGTGGGGGATGAGGGAGATGAGGGAGATGAGGGAGGTGGGAGAGATGGGGGAGATGAGGGAGAAGAACTATTAATTATTTATCAATGCCCAATGCCCCATGCCCAATGCCCCATGCCCAATCTCAACTAACTTGAGCCAGTTGTTGTTGATTCAGGTAGTAATAATGACCTTTTTTGGTGATTAATTCGTCGTGGGTACCGCTTTCTACCAAAACGCCTTGATCTAAAACCAGGATCAAGTCAGCGTTGCGGACTGTAGAGAGGCGATGGGCAATGATTACACTTGTGCGTCCTTGAAGAATTGTTTTGAGGTTGTTTTGAATAATTCGTTCTGATTCGGAATCTAGATGGCTAGTTGCTTCATCAAACAGTAATAATCGAGGATTTCCGAGCAAAGCACGAGCGATCGCTAGGCGTTGGCGTTGTCCACCAGAAAGCATACCGCCGCCTTCACCAATTTGGGATTCGTAACCCATCGGTAGTTTTTGAATAAATTCATCGGCTCCAGCATATTTTGCTGCTTGGATAATTTCTTCAGAAGAAGCATTTGGATGAGCGATGGCAATGTTTTCTTGAATAGTCCCACCAAACAAAAAAGTATCTTGGTCTACAACCCCGATTTGAGAACGGAGCGATCGCAAGGAAACACTAGTGATGTCACGACCATCAATGAGTAGTTTGCCATCTGTCGGTGGATATAAACCTAAAATCAATTTACTCAGGGTTGTTTTTCCAGAACCACTGCGCCCCACAACTGCTACCATCTGTTCTGGCTGGATTTCAAAGTTAAGATTTTCTAAGACGTTAGTCTCACTTTCTGAGTGATAGCGAAAGGTGACATTATGAAATCTAATATGACCGCGCAGCTTACCCAACGCCTGACGGGGTTTAGTTTCTAAGTCTTCTTCTGGTTCCGCCTCCAACACATCATTTATGCGTTCGGTGGAAATCACGATTTCTTGTAATTGATTCCACAGCATAGATAGCCTCTGGAAAGGACTCAAGACGTTACCCACTAACATATTGAAAGCAACTAATTGTCCAATCGTCAGTTCGCCATTAATTACCTGCGTCGCTCCATACCACAGCAATGCAGTATTCACAAAAGTTTGGATAACGCCACTGATAATTTGCAGCTGATTACCAATTATTTGAGCATTAAAGGCTTTTTTGACCAAATCATTCAGCAGTTCCTCCCAACGCCAGCGGACGGTTTGTTCAATTGCCAATGAGCGGACGGTACGAATTCCGCTCAGAGATTCTATGAGATAGCTTTGTTCTTTAGCACCTGCATTAAAAATTTCTCTGGAGATGCGGCGCAAAATACTTGTGCTAGCCAGCGCCAAGATAAAAAATGGTGGTACTGTAAAGAGCACGAATAATGACATCCGCCAGCTATAGGAGAACATCAAGGCAAGATAAACAACCAATGTCAGCATATCCAACAATATGGAGAGTGTCTGACCGGTGAGGAATTGCTGAATTTTCTGGTTTTCTTGGATGCGTGAGACTATATCCCCAACAAAACGCGACTCAAAATAAGATTGGGGCAAGCGGAAGGTATGTTTGATAAAACCTACGAGTAGGGCGATGCTAACGCGGTTAGCAGTATGAAATAGAAGATATTGCCGTACAGCGTTGACAGTTACACCAAATAACCCAAAAATAATCATCCCCAAACCAATAGCGTT
>NZ_JAIVFR010000022.1 GCF_020829685.1 Nostoc sp. CHAB 5715
AGTATCAATACATCGTGCTGCCTTGAAAGACAAACAGGGCGCAAACGAAATAGCATACAAAATGGGTGAGACAGGCGCTGTCGATATTCAAGAGGTGTTGGCACTTATGGCGGCCTTGAATCTTGATAGATTTCCTGACGAGAACAAACATCCAAACGTAATTTTTGGTCAACCCGCCAATGTGCTTAGGATTTTTGCTGAAGATACCGACAACGAGGAAACGGAAAACGGATTTGCGAAAATGCTTCCAAAGCTGCACGATGTATTGATACTACATGATAGGGTTATGGAAGAATGTGCGCGTTATACAAAAGAACAACCTCGACTTGCGCTGCTTAATCGACGCAAGGGCAAAGAAAATCAGAAAAAGAAACCGCGACCTGCGTACTTTGCTAACGATCGTATGATTGACCGACGGATTTTTATTGGCCTCATTTACCCCATATTTTCAGCGTTCAGGGCCAATGTATCCCCAACCGCATGGCAAGATGGAAAATTTGAGTGGATTGTTCCACCGTGCGAGTTGCTCAACGAAACGATTGATCAACTGTGCGAGGTGATCCGGCAAGCATACGTTGATAATAACGGCGTACCGGCGACCATAGGTAAAAAACAAGCCGCTTATCTAGCTTGCTACCAAGTAGTGCTTTTGCGCTTAGCGCGAAAAGGAAAGCTTGCATTGGACTGACTATATAGTGGAAATTTTTCGTACTGAAATCATGCGAAGGGCTTCGGAGACAATAATTTCCGAGGCCCTTTTCATTTCGGCGGCAGTAGTGAAACGTCCCGCTGCAATTCGGAAAGCACCCCTCGCTCGATCAGTATCTCCAAACATTGCGCTCAGCACGTGAGATGTTCTTACATTTTCAGTTGAGCAAGCGCTTGCTGCCGAGATGCTTATTTCGTTCCTAACCTGCCTAATCAAGGCAAGTGGCTCAAGCCGATCAATGGAAAATGAGAGGTTGCCAGGCAATCGCTCCGTGGGATGACCGTTGAGCACTGCGCCATCAATTTGTTTGAGAATATCATCCCGAAAACCATCGCACATTGCCTGAAGCCTTTGGGACCCAGTTGCGGCATCAGCCTTTGCAATCTTCATTGCTGCCCCCATGCCCACGATGGCAGGCGTATTCAACGACCCTGACCTTAGGCCTCTTTCTTGACCGCCGCCGTAAATGATTGGCTTCACCCGCACTCGAGGCCTTCGAGACCTAATGTAAAGTGCGCCGACGCCCTTAGGGCCATAAGCCTTATGCGCGGAAATGCTGGCTAAGTGGATGTTGTCGCGTTCGACATCAATCTCGCGATATGCGATAATTTGCGCTAAATCACTGTGAAATAACACATCATGCGAAGCGCAAACAGCGCCGATCTCTCGAATTGGTTGGATTGTTCCAACCTCATTATTTGCAGCCATGATCGAGACCAGTGCGGTGTCACTTCGTATCGAGGCTTCAACGTCCGAAATTGAAACTCGGCCTGTCTCGTCAACGGGCAGATATGTCACATCCCAGCCCTCACGTTCTAGTGACCGGGCAGGCTCCAGAACAGCTGGGTGCTCAATTTGCGAGGTCACTATGTGGCGTTTGTCTGGGTTTGCCCTTGCAACGCCTAGGATCGCGAGGTTGTTCGCTTCGGTGCAGCTTCCCGTGAAAACGATTTCAGAGGCCCGCGCACCGATCGCACTTGCCACCTGTTCCCTAGCTATTTCGACTGCGACGGCTGCGAGACGACCATGCTCATGTTCAACGCTCGACGGGTTTCCAAACATTTGTCGGACATACGGTTCCATAGCAGCGAGAACCACCGGATCGATCGGCGTTGTAGCATTATGATCTAGGTAAATGCGCTCGGTCATGCGGCTAGAGGCACAAGCCGTAAAATGTCCGAAGGTGACTTTGCGCGAACCGACAATGCGCCCACGCCTCTGTGGATATGGCATCGAAAGCGCAAAAGCAGTTCGCTGTCGTCTAGTGGCTGGGATGGCGTCTCACCTTCCTCTACCCACCTTAGAAGCCCAGCAAACAGCGCACCATATTCGCCCGTAAGTGTGTAGGCGTTGAACTCCGATCCATCTTCATCGGGTATCGCCACGGTTCCGATCGGCCCTTCCTCCAAGGAAATCATAACCGCAATCCGGCACAATAAATTTGGCGTTAGACCGGTGCGCTGACGCAGAGAGCGAAGTTTGCTTGTCGCATCGCTTGAAATCTTAAGCTTGCTGTAGTGCACGAGGCTCTCCTTCCGGTATCGCTTCCTCGCCGAAATAGCCCATGCTGACGGATGTTTGCCCCAGCTGGTGGTCATAATTGAGAAGAAAGCTGTGTGATACGCTATGCGCCAACTCAGCTCTCAACGGCTCGTCAATCTCTGTGTCGGTCGATAGCAAGATGACTTGGTGAGAAGCTTCAGGGAAGTATGTCTCAACCAGTTTTGCGCGATGCTCTGAGTCCAAGCGAGCCAGAGGAGTATCGACAATCATGGGTAATTGGCGTCCGCTGGTTCGTGCTAGCGCCCACAACATGGCAATTGCGTAGATCTGCTTTTCACCAGCAGACAAAGCCGCTTTTGGAATTTCCCGGTTGTTCTTGCCGACTAGCACCGCCTCAAAGCTAATTAAATCAATTCTAACATCTTGAATCAACCCTCCCTTTCGTGCCAGCCGATTGAAGCAATGCACGAATTCCGTGCGAAGCTGGCTTAGCTTGTGATCGAGCAGTCGTTTCTCATAGTCGGCAAGCGCCTCTGCCGTCCGAGAAGCAAGTTCCGCCCTCTCTTCCCCCTTTGCCGCAGCGGCTTGATCGTCCAACAACCTCTTTTGTTCGCGAGATAGCGTCACTAACTGGCCTCGCACCAATTGCAGTTCGTCTTGGCTGGATTTCAGTCGAACCTCTGTTGCCCCGACGCTTTGCTCTGCAATCCTAAGTTCATCAAGCAACACCCCGGCAGCTGCGTTATCAGCCCGGGTAAGCGCATCCATCAAATCACGCTCTTGTTGAGCAAGTTTGTCCATTTCATCTTTGAGTGCCAAAGCGCGAGGCCGGATGTGCAAATCGATTTCATTCAACCGCGCAAGGGCCGCATTTCCATCCCCAACTTCCTGAAGAGCGGGGCTGAGGCTTCCAGTTGCCTTAGGAGGCAAAGCGGAATCGAAAAATTTTCCGATATCCTTCCAGTGATCGGTTTGCCAATTTCCATTGCGACTAGGTTTGTCACTTTCACGCCATGCTTCAAAGGCTTCTCGCAGTGCGATGAAGACGCTCAATTGGCTTTCTGTTCCACCTGACCGTTCCAGAGCTTGCTTGAATTTCAGCACCATCTTAGGTGCCAATGCGAACGGAAGTAGTTTGTTTGCCATGTCACGAAGCTCATGCTCAGCGCGCAAAATTGCCCTACGAACTTCGTCGCGTCCCGCTTCGATTTTAGCCCTCTGCAAAGCTGCGTCGCCGCCTTCAGAGACGAATTGCCGCCTAACTCGTTCAGCTGACCTAGCCTGTGACTCTCGTTGTGTAAAAAGATCTGCAACCACCTCAGAAAGCTCTGCGACCTTGTCTTGGGCAGCGTCAATGTCTCGATTGACTTCGTCCAAGCGTTTCGCGAACTGATCCCCATCGCCTCGCTGATGACGTGCCAAATACAGTCCTAGATCAAGTCTTAGCCTTTCGACCAACTCCATACCAAGCAAACTTCTGATTGCGTCTGCAAGCTGCTCATTATCTTGCTCGCCCTCAGCTATTTCGCTAATTTTTTCGCCGTCGAAAAAGAACAACTGGGACACGCCGGGTGGAATGAGCTCTTGCAAAAAGTGATGCCATTCGTCCCGAGGCACCGAGGTCATTGCCGATCCATCTTTTTCCAACGCGAGCGTTTCGATTAGCGACTTGCCCCGTTCTGACCACTCCCGCTTTACACGATAGCGATGCACGGCCCCAGCTTCGGCATAATCAAATTCCAGAGCAACAGAAGCCCGTCGATCTAAGGCGCTAGCATTTATTCGACCACGCAAATAATCCTCATATTGGCTTTGGCCAACCCGAACGCCCAAAGCGCGTTTTCCATAGAGCGAAAGTCTTACCGCTTCCAAAAAGGTTGTTTTGCCAGCACCGTTTTTACCTCCGATCAGGATAACGGATCGAGTGCCATCCTCTCCGCGTCGCGGCATCAAATCAAATTCCGCAGAACCCGAATAAAGCCCAAAATCAGTTAGCGTCACGCTGCGAAGGATCATTGCGTAACCTCATCTTCGTCGTCCGCATCTGGAAAGTCAGCCTCGGCCAATGCGAAATCATCATTCGCCCGTCCATCAAGTCGTTCGGCCAAAACAGTGTCAAGGTCTCGCCACTCCTGCCGAAAAACTTCCTCAATTTTAGTGTGAACGCCGTGCCTGCGCTTCAGTCCATGTGCGGCACGTTCAACATCCAGCAATCGCACGACAAGCTCGGTTGGGATATTTCGTTGGGCACATACCTCATTCAACAGTCGTCCATCATCGCCGGAAAACGCAACATTGTCTTCGATTATCCAATTTAGGTCGCGGCCCAGCTTTTCTCTAACAATCTGCGGAACGGAGTCTGCCCAATCGCCTCGCTCAGCTCTCCAAAGCCGCCTGATCTCATGAAGTTCGGCATCTTGGATCAAAAGCGTATCGTCACCCGGCGGAGCGTCTCTTTGGACACTGATCTGAGTGTCCAGTAGTCGCTCAAGCAGCGTCTTGCAGAAATCAAGCGTGTAAGGCCCGGGTACCGGTGTGTCTGTGCCGGTAATAAAGGAGACATGCCCATTTCGTCTTCTGAACTCTCGATAGAGCCGTTTTTTTTCGGGCGCTTGCGTCTCGGCCAGCAAGTCTCGAAAATCCAAAAGCGGCTCCAGCCAATCCTCGCCAGAATCGATCATCGCTTCCATTGACCTATCACGCTCGACCACGGTGCAAACCCAACAGCCAAAACGGGAATTCCCGCAACTTGGCGTCGTCTTATCGACAACAAGAGGACACTCACCGGCCTGAGCATTCCGATACATGGCAACCAAGTCGCGGTTGTCATTTCCCCACGGGGACTGATTTTGAAGGAGATAGGTCCAAACATCATCGGTGGAAAATGCATGGATGGGCGAATAGACAAATGCGTTTGACAACGTCGAATGGCGGGACAGTACTGAACCCTTGATCTTGTGGGTTGACATCACCTGCGCTCGGCTGGCGCTTTCCGATGATCTGACCCCCAAGACCATGACGACCTCGCCAAACTCGGCGACCCTTTCCTTGATGAAATCATTTGCAGGTTCGATCTTGAGGCGTTCAGTACACCAGCGAAAACGCCGGGACGGAGCCGGATAACCGCGACCAATGAGGTTCACCCAGAAGCTACGATCTACGTTCGGAACGACTTTCTTTGTTTCGAACGGAAGACCTTGCTCGATTGCAGCGTTCGAGATTCTTTCGAGGGTAGAATCGATATAGCGAACGATAATCGGCGTCTCGACCAGTGTATCTGAACTGATCACATAGACTGGTTTATAGCGTTTTTCTGGCGGCAGCGCGGAAAGTGCAGTCCAAACAAGCTGCAATGTGCAAGTAGAGTCTTTTCCGCCAGAGAATCCTACCACCCACGGCTTGTTATCTGACAGATAAACTTCCCGGATTTCCTCGTAGCGGGCTTGCAGACTATCGCCGTCAAGGCTTTGAGTTTCAATCATATCATGCAGCCTTCACACGTTCAATGTCGATAGGAGCATAAAGCTCTTCAACTCTCCGTCCTTCATCACAGAGTTCCATTCCCATCGCTTGGACGATGACGTTTGATACCAATGTGACATTGTTCTTGGATTTGTTGACCTTGCCCGCAACAAGCGCGCGGTTGTCCCAAAGAGGCCGATTAGTCCGAGACCAATCGATCTGGCGCAATGCCTGAAGAGGCCCCTTCCAGTCAGAAGGATAGGTTTTGCGCAATTGAGCGCCCGCTACTGCGATCGCCTGTAAGGCAACTCCGTGTGCATGTATGAAATCCCGGCGTAGTTCGAACGAAGACACTTCGCGCGTCCCTACCCTCTGCCAATCCGGCATATTAGCTATGACCGCCTTCCAGAATTCGACCGCTACATCTTTGTCGGCCCTCTCAATTTTTCCGGTCTTTGATTTCCCAATCAACTCAACCGTTGATTGGTGAATGCTACTAAGCGTGAACAATTTGACGGATCGGTTTGATATGCTGGTGCTGTCAAAGCACGTGAAATCCCTAAACAATGACACTGCTTCGACGACTTCACGTGATAGGCCCGCAAGAGCGTCACGGTGATCATACAAAAGCTTGATCGATTTTGTCGGCCTAACGGCATGGATGTTCAGGTCAGCAAACATCTGCTGCGACCGCTTCAAGCCGCGATCCGCGAACACGACGACGGAAATAGTCTCGTCACCGAGCGTTGGGCGTTCGCGCAAAGCCTCCTCTATGGCAGCCCGGCGGTGCTGACCATCGTTGATCAAGATCGTTGCGGCCATGTCAATCCGCAGCTTGCCCACTCTGCGCAACGCATCGTCATTTGACGCAGGTATGAACTCGATTTCTCCATCAATCGACACGCACAATGAGGACAAAATGTACTCCGTCGAATTGCTCACGATGTAATTGGCAATTGCGGGAACGCGGGATTTGTTGAGCACGCGTTGCGCCCGGAGCGAAGGGGGCATGGCCTCGTCATCAAACCGGAAAAGGCGCGGCACTACTTTGAGCGGCACCATGATTACAAAGTATGCAGTGCCAGCCTGAATCCCCTTTATCGCAGTAAACTCAAGGCTGTTACTGATCATTAGCGCTCTCCCGATGAAACGAGATGACGCTAAGGAATTCAAGTTTGGAAGTCAATTTTTAAGTTTAGGACGTTTGTTTTTTCACTTCCTTTTGCTTTTGACATCTGACTGCTGAGTCAGCATACCATGGCTATCGGGCTGCTCTTCCTGTCTAGACAACAGCACGCGTTGCCAACTCACTTCGCTTCGCCCCAACAAGTCAGATCCTTGGCCAAGCAGTTGAACTTTCAACCCACTGACCTCCGCGACTCGCCTCAAGCCAGCGAGTGACACCTTAAACATCGCTCGCTTGCTGTCGGTCGGCCCAAGGCGCAACGTCATGTAGATCACGCCATTGTCCGCTAGCAGCCCTTCGAGTCTTCGCAAACTCTCAACCCGCTGTTTCTCATCCACATGCATCCAAACGGCGCTCAGGAAGGCGACATCGAAGTCTCTGCCGGATACGTTTTCCAGCTTCGGCAAAGAGTCGCTCAGCCATGCCACATCGCCATTAGGATGCAGCCTTCTTCCAATAGCCAACATCTTTGACGACGGCTCGACAGCAGTGACTTGGTGCCCTTTTGAAGTCAGCCAAGCTGCATCGCGACCTGAACCGGCTCCAACGTCGATCACGTGTTTCGGTCGCGAATTAGACAGGTATCGAGCCATCTCTGGGTGCGCATCTTCAAACGCCACTGTCTCGTAACTATCAGCAAGTGACTGAGCATAATCGTCATAATATCTGATTGCAGATGTGTCAGAAGAAGGCTTAGCAGGTGTCATCAATATGTGAACTAGCAGAACTGAGCTGACAACGGCAGCGGCAATCAGCATCCATTGAAACACGAGACGAACGACATATGCTTGCGTGAACCATCCGTCTCCGCTCCATCTTCCATCACCTTCAGCACTGACAAACCCACTTGGATGCGCAGAATTGAACCACTCGAGATATCTGCGCATAACAAAGCGTAATCGCTTCAACGCGACAACCAACCCGACGTTGCCAAGGATCGCAATGACGAGCAAGCAAGCACTGAAAAGTTTTGACGATTCGGTTTTGGAAACTCCGAACCAAAGCCCTCCAGTAAGTGTCATGGCAATAAGCGGAATTTGCCACATCAATTGATTTAGCGACCGAAAATTTTCGGAATTGTGATTGAAAGAAGCAAGAAACTTCTGATTTTCAAAGTCGCTTTGCGCCATCTGCCAATCCAAATAGGAGTTGGCTTTGCATAGCCGCGTTTTCAACACGTATCTAGCTGAGCCTTTCGCAATACTTCAGTCGGCGGACGACGAAAAGCTAGCAATTGGCCAAGATATCGCGACCCTATCGTTTCCGCCAGCGATTAAACCACGTCGTCCAGTTTGGCTTGGCGGGCCATTCTTCGCCGTCGCGTTTGATGCGGACGACCTCAAGCCTATTGAACCCGGTGCGCACACCCTCGACCGTGACCGAGGCATCGACATATTTGGGCAATCGGCGGTCATGCTCCAATTCCCATTCGCCACCGCCATGCACGGCGAGCACATGATTATGTTTGCCGCGCCTTATCGTGCCTTCGATTGTGTGCAGCGTTCCCAATGGCATTCGCATCCCCCTCTCTGTAGTCGATCAGTGACACGCTGATAAGAAAGTGCAGCGTGTTGGGCAAAGAAAATGTCTCCGATCGTCTGTAGACTGATCAGCGACAAACGCCTTTCATTTGGCGATGGATATCAAGCAAAGACTGAGCGAGAATTTGCGAAGGCTGCGCCGCGAAAAGGGTTGGTCGCAGGAGGACTATGCCGATCGGGCGGGGCTGCATCGCACTTATGTCAGCGACCTTGAACGCGGGGCGCGGAACCCGACGATCACCGTCGTGGAGAAGCTAGCCGTTCCCTATGACGTATCGCCGGGTAGTTTGCTCGACTAAGCGGTAACTTCACTGCTTCAATTGGGTGCGCTGATTGTAAATCAGTGGGTCAGGTCATCGCAAAGTGCGCATTTCCAAGACTTGCGCACCTTCGATCGGGGTGCTGGGTATCCAGAGGGTACCAATTTGCCGTGTCGAAAAGCTGATTGATCATTTCGATCATATCGGAGGTGGTAAGTACTTGATGCTCAGGAACCCTTGCCAGCTGGTTTTGCCCAGACCCCGGTCTATTTTCAAAACACGCTTGCCGCCGGTATATCAAAGACACTCCCACCCGCGTTGATTTGGGACCTAGCAACGGCGTCGAATGGCGGGACTCGTCGAATATCAGCGATCTGGCCAGCCTTGAACAGCCGACCCGTCTACAACTGCGCTTCACGCAGGGATGCGGCGACGTCAGCAATCGATCGATACAACAAGTTCGGGTCATCCTTGCTTGCAAGAAACCCGTGCCGCTTCCAGAAATTTGCTGCGTCTTCGTCGATCGCGTTCACAATCAGCGCGCGACCTCCGATCAGTGCCGCCGCTGCGACTGACCGTGCCAATGCATGACGGAGCAGCCCTGTCCCAACACCCTGTCCAGCCCATCGATTATCGGTCGCAAGTTGCCCTAGCAGAAGGCAAGGAATTGGATCAGGTGGCTGACCCGTGCGGACACTTCGCGGCAAGGCGATCGGGGTGACCGCTGTAGGCGCAAGCCCATAGTAGCCCGCGACCTTTCCAGCCTCGTGAACTACAAGAACGGCAGTGAAGCCCTTTTGCTGGTTGGACAGCGCCCGCGTCTGCAGCCAATGATTTAAGCTAGCTTTGCCGCAATCGAATTGCGAAACGTCATGCTCCGCCGTGATCAGTTCGGGCGTTGAAAGCATGACCCTTTAATCGCGCAACGGTGCAGTCTGCTGTTCCCACGGAGCGGGACGGCGCAGCAGCTCGACCATCTCAGGCACCGGAGTGGCTGGGGCTGCCAATGCGGATGTGAAGGCTGCAAAGTCGGCAACGCTCATTCGCACGAGACTCGTTTCCATAACAACATCCTCGGCAGCGCGCACCGCAGCGTCCCGCACGAAGTCGGTCCGTGAACGCCCCCGCAAACGCGCAGCGCGGTCAATCATCGCAATATCAGCGTCAGGTAAGCGCATCGATAGGGGATAGCTTTTTCGTTCAGCCAGCTTGGTCATGAGAAACTCCTCACAAAGGCACATATTTGAATGTATTGCATTTGGCAATACATTTTCAATTACGCGCTATGAAGTTTATCCATTGAGATACAGATTCCACCTGTCTTACGTGGTCCTAGGTCGCAAAAGGAGGCGACCTATATGACCAATGCAAAGACGACTGAAACCAAAGCAACCACGGCCATCACGATTGCGCTCGATACCCCAACAATCATCACCCTCAACGACATCTGCGCCGAGCTGAAACTTGATCGCCGCGAGGCAAGGCTGGTGCTGCGCATGGCGGCGAAAGATACAAAGACGTTTCCCACGCTCGCCGCTTCACATAAGCCGCGCGAGCCTTGGGCATGGGAACCATCCTCAACCGCCTACGCTGAAGCCCGCAAGGCGCTGTCCATGCCAACGACATCAACCGCCTAAAGAAAGGGGGCGCTGCCATGATCGACAACGCCCCTTCCCTCAAACTGGCCAAATTCCCCCTATAGGCTGTTTTTGGCCAGTTTCATTTTTCGGCGCTGAACTCAGCGGGCAATTTCCAAGTCCGCCCGATCTTTTCGATCCCCATCGCTTTGACGACGCGGCGCAAGGTGCGATCAGCAAACCCGCGTTTCTCGCCATCCTCAACGATCAGCTTGATGGACTTCGGACCACCGGCCAAGGTTTGACGTAAGAACAATTCCGCCTCTTTGCTGCTATCATTGGGCCGACCCGGCGCACCCTTTTTGCTGACAAGATCATTTGCCGTCAGTCCGGTTGTGCCGCTCCATTTGACGCGCGGCATGACGCCTGTGCGGTGATCGCCATCGGCTAGCTCATACATCAGGCTGTCGCCCCGAATTGAAAGATTATGCTTCGAGTGAGTGAACACGCGAATGTCTTCATCTTCCGGGTGCAACCCAATCATGACCGCTGATCGCGCCGCCGCAACAATATCAATCGAACCGAGGCCGCTATAAATCGCCTTGTCCTTGTCGCCCTTTGTGATGTGCCTAAGGCCAATGATGGCCGCTCCGGTATTGCGAGCGATTGCTCCAAGTTCAGCAAGAAATGGCCGCGTTTCATTTGCCTTGTTCATGTCGATCCCGGCGCGCATGTAAGCCAGCAGTGGGTCAAGGATAACGAGCTTAGCCTTCTTCTCTTCGATGATGCCTTCCAGCAGCGTAAGCCCCTCAGCGTCCAGTTGAACGAACTCGGTCTGATAGGTGATGTTGGCGAGGTTCGCCCGCATCCGCATCAACCGCTTGACCAACGTCGTTGCCGGATCATCCTCGGCGCTGAGAAAGATCACATGCATGGGGCCAAGCGCCTCTTGCCCGGGCAGCGCCCGCCCCGCTGACAAGTCCGCTGCCATTTTACACAGCATGAACGTCTTGCCGACATTGGGGTCACCTTCAAGCAAGTTGAGCGCGCCAGCAACGACATAAGGAAACCAAAGGAATTCAACATCCTCAGGTTCGACATCCGCCATCGATGCGAACAGCGTTTCACTGTCTAGCGCATAACTTGCGATGCTGTGCGCGATCCGACTTACCTCATCTTCGGGCAGTGGCGGGTCGCAATGCTCATCGTTCACCATTTGCAGCGTGGTATCGATCAGGTCAGCGTCCAATCCTTGCCGCCGCAGTGAACCTGCAATTGCAGCAAGGCGGTCATTGCGTTTGCCTTTCTTGATTAATCCCTCGCCGCCCCCTTCTGCCTTTTCCTTCGACTTGGCTTTACGGATCACTGCCAACATACGTGGCGGCAAATCAGCGATAGGCGCGTTGACATCGTCACACCCATAAACCCCGCCGTCGGGATGCACTGATCCCGGCAACATCACATAGCCGCTGGCGATGATATCGAGTTCGGGAAACAGCTTGATGCGGCTACCGATTGCCGGACCGGAATAGCGGACAAAATGATGCTCACCGTTCCGCGTCTTGGTCATCCGGGTTTGGGGGAAGGCACCCAATTTCTTGAGCGCCTCCCTTCCCTTTGGCCCGTCAACATCGAAGACCAATATGTTGCTGCCCTTCATAAGTGCCGCAAGGTTGATCATTGGGTCCTTGTCAAACCAGCGCATGACCTCGGCATAGCTGTCAGTCGCGCTATCAGCCCCGCGCGGGCAAAAGCCCTTGTGGGGAATTTTCGACGCTGCATTGCAGGCAACGATCTTAAGCCCCGCTTTCAAGGCGGCGCGTGCGGCTTTGCGGAGCTTCGTTATCCGGGCGATTTCGGACATGCGCTTAGTCATGGCGCTGCCCCTTTTCAAAACGAGGAAAGCGACGATTGAGCTCTGCCATTGCGGCGGGCAGCTCATCGATATGATTGAGTTCCACAACAAAACGGCGGGTCTTTTTCTTGCCGGTCAGAATGTCGATGGAATCGCGGATTATGAGCGTCTTGATCATGCGACATCTCCGCGTGCTTCTGCACGACCAGCAATGAAAGCATCGACTTCTGCCGCTATCCACGCTTTCGCCCTCATCCCCAATCGGATGCGCCGCGGAAAGTGGCCGCAGGCTTCCCATCGGAGAAGCGTCGAATTACTCTCCATAATGCCCTGTCTGCGCAGGTCATTTTCGCGATATATGGCTCGGCTCTGAAGCCGAGGCGGTCTTTGTGTAGTCATCTTGATTTCCTTCTGATGAGTGAAGGAAAAGCGCTTTTCCGGGTTCAAATGTTTGAAACCCGAAATCCAAATGGCGGATGACTGCGCGATATGAAACAATCTGGTCTGGTGTTCTCGGCGGGGTTTTTGCTCAATCCCCCAAGCGGGAATTTAGAAGGCAGGGTCTATTTCTGGCAACCAGCTGAGCCAGCTTCGTCAGCGTGACATTATCACGATTTGCTTGAGCTGCTGTTCAAGCTGCGACGTTTCGCCGGTGATCTCGGCGTAGATGTCACGCAGCAACCCAGCAAAGACACCTACATTGCCTTGGCCCTGCTCATATGTGCCGCGTGACACTGGTATATGCGGCGCATGCTTTTTCAGTACATCGGTGATCATATCGCAAAACTCGATCCGCATCTCGGTATTGTGACTTGCGTTTTCGAAAATGCGGCCCTCAAAATCCATGCTAAGATCAGACGCGAATACTCGTAGCCGTTCGACGTTTTGTTTGATCGCAAACCTTTCCTCTTTGGTCAGAGCGCTGGCATGCACTTCGGGATAGCTGGCAAAATGCGCGTCGTGGTCCAGCGCGTTTATCAGCTTGTCGGCGGGACCAATGACATTGCGTCGCAACCAATCACTCCTTTTGGAAAGTGGAATGTCTTTCGGTCCGCGTTTGAAACTTGATGGCGTTTCATCAATGATCGCGGTGATGTGTTCTGCTGCCAAAACCAGATCAGCCTGAAACGCGGTTAGCTTACCGGGATCGAGGCCTGTCACCTTGTTGATGCGCGCCATGAATATGTCATCAAGCATCGTCCGCCTCCCCCTTTACGAGCGCATCAACATAGTTGGCCCACTTGTCCAAGGCTTCGCGCTTTTCAGTGTCATAGCCATACCGATTGTAGACCGCTGCCACCCCTGAAATCGTTCCCGAAATATGGTTCAGCACCTTCTCAACGACATAAGGCGGCGTTCCCATGCGCGCCATACCTGAGGCGGCGGTACGGCGAAGGTCATGGATGCGCCAATCGCTAATCCCGGTATCGGCGTCCATTTGCTTTTTGGGCTTGCTGTAGCCGCTGATCGCCGTGCGCCCGTTGGTGCTGAACACAAAATCGCACCGCTCGCGCCTCGGAACGGTTTCGATGATACTGATTGCGAGATCGCTTAGCGGGACCGCTTGCAACCGCCCATTCTTGGCGCGTTCAGCGGGTATCGTCCAAATCTTGGTGTCGAAGTCCAATTCACTCCAGCGCATGCCGGTCACTTCACCACGGCGCTGGGCAGTTAGCATTAGGAGCTTGTAGAACGGCCCAAATGGGAAGCCATAAGCATCCGTCGCGTTCCAGATGGCGATCAGTTCGCGATCCTCTAGCACACGGTCCCGCGCCGTTTCAGTGCATGGCGCTTTGAACCCATTGATCGGATTTGTATCAATGATCCCGCGTTCAATGCACCAGTTGAAGAATTTGCGCACCCGCGCGAGGATGCGATTGGCTTGATAATGTGCGCCACGTGCTACGGCAGCATCAAAGATTGTGATGACTTCGCGGCGTTCCAGTGAGCGAATATCCCGCCCCTCAAAGCGTGAGATCAGTTCGCGTTCCAACACGCGCTTGGTTTCTTCCCATGCGCGAGTGCGCGGCTTTGCATATTTTGTGATGAAGAGGTCGACGACATCCTCAACGCGCTGCCCCTTCTGCGTCTTTTGCGTTTGCGGCGCGACACCGCGCTGGGCATCGCGCAACACCTCAAGCGCCTTTTGCCGGGCGGATGACAATGTGACCAAGGGATAATGGCCGATGCTGACCCGGCGCTGGCGGGTACCAATGCGAGTCACAACAAAGAAGCTCTTCTGGTTCCTTGGCGAAATGCGGACGCCAAAACCGGGCAAGAGCTTGTCGCGGACCTCATAGCGCTTGGTCTGGGGCTTCAGATGAGCAAGGGATCGATCGGTGATGGACTGTTGCATGGCTACCTCCTGAAATTGCGGTAGCGATCCAATAATCAGCGGACCCGGCGTCTTTCAAAGACTTTGTCAGAGCGTGAAGGGTATCGAACGAAAAGGTGCAGCCTGAAACGATCTTGACGCTGAGCAGCGGAACGTTCCCTGAAGACGCGCGTGCTCGCTTCAATCATAACTCGCCAGAAACGGCGAATTATAATCCTCTAGAGCCTTATATCGTCATATATGGCGAGTCGTAGATCGGATGCAATGCTGGACGGTACAAGACCATATGTCGTCACATTTGGCGATATGTGATTGACTTTCAAATTTAACTCGTCATATATGGCGATATGAAGATCGTCCAAACAATGCCTGAAACAGCCATGCTCGAAGAGATGGGCCGTCGTGCACAACAGCAACGTGTGGGGCAGAATCTTACCCAGACTCAGCTTGCTGGTGCAGCAGGGGTATCGGCGCGCACCATTGAACGGTTTGAAGCGGGAAGCCCGGTCCAGCTCGACAAGTTTGTCCGCATCATGCGGGCGCTACGTCTGTCAGATAATCTCGACCAGCTCATACCTGAAAACGAAATTCGCCCGCTTCAATTGATCGGCGCGAAGACAAGCTATCGTCAACGTGCCTCAAGTCGGAGGTCAACGACAGACAGCTACCAAAGCGGATGGGCTTGGGGTGACAAGAAATGACGACCGCTGAAGTATGGCTTTGGGGCCGCCGCATTGGGGCCGTGACTTTGCCTGCCGACGATCGATTTGCCACGTTCGAATATGCACCCGATTTCGCCACAAGTGGCATTGAACTCTCGCCAATCACAATGCCACTCGGTCGGCAGCTTTATCGCTTCCCTTCACTTCCCACTCCGTCATTTCATGGGCTACCCGGCTTGCTGGCGGACTCATTGCCAGACAAATATGGGAACGCCCTGATCGACGCATGGCTTGCCACGCAGGGCCGCCTACCAAGCGATTTCAACGCGGTTGAGCGCCTATGCTATACGGGCGCACGCGGTATGGGTGCCTTGGAATTCCGCCCCGCAGAAGGGCCAAACTTCAGCGCCTCCGAAAAAATAGAAATCGATGAGCTGACAAAACTCGCCTCGGAAGTTTTGACCCACCGCGCGGAACTCAATGTCACCTTTGCTGGCAAAGACAAAGCCGAGGCACTTCGGGAAATTCTGCGCGTCGGCACATCTGCCGCTGGCGCACGCGCGAAAGCGATCATCGCATGGAATTCGGAAACGAATGAAGTGCGATCCGGACAAGTGATTGCACCCGAAGGGTTCGAATATTGGCTCATCAAATTTGACGGGGTTTCGAACAACAAAGATCGGGAGCTGGTTGACCCTCAGGGGTTTGGTGCGATCGAATATGCCTATTCAAAAATGGCGTTGGCCGCTGGCATCACGATGACACCTTGCCGCTTGTTCGAAGAAGGCGGTCGGCGGCACTTCATGACGCAACGCTTTGATCGACTGCCCGACGGCGACAAGCTTCACATGCAATCCTTGGCTGCACTGGCGCATCTGGATTTCAACGACCCACGCGCCAATTCCTATGAGCAGGCGTTTGTGGCGATGCGCGCGCTTGCCCTGCCGCAATCTCAAATCGCGCAGCAATTCCGGCGTATGATCTTCAACATCGTTGGCCGCAATCAGGATGACCACGTCAAGAACATCGCCTTCTTGATGGATCGCAATGGGAAATGGAACCTGTCACCCGCATTCGATATCGGCTATTCCTATAACCCCAGCGGGGACTGGACCTCACAGCATCAGATGTCCGCCAACTTCAAACGCGATGGCTTCACCCTCGATGACCTGATCGCGACGGGCCGCTCAGCCGACTTAAGCGCACGCGAGGTCAAAACCATTCTGGCGGAGGTCACCGAAACCATCTCTCGCTGGCGCGACTTTGCAAAGGACGCAGACGTCAAACCAGCCTTCATCGATGACGTTGCCGCGAACCTTCGCTTATCGATAAGCTAACTGCTATTGCCAGAGCGCGCCCCGCTTTCGTATCAATCGCGACACCCACCGGACCGCCAGCGCAAACCCCCTGCCCCAATCTGGTCCGGTACCCAGCTTACCCAACATCACTGACCCGCAATTGCTGGGTACCAATGGGTAACAGACGACAACAATTGAGCAAAAGAGCCTGCAACGCTAAGGGTCGATCTGAGAACGAAAAGACCCGCTGAATAAACATCTTATACAACGTTATTTTACAATATAACTCTTTATTTTCAGATACTTAGACACGCTCTTAATCAGCGGGTCCTAGGTTCGAGCCCTAGGGGCTGTTGAGATTCAGGATTCACATCGGGTTTGGTTTGTGATTCAAGCTCCGTGAAGGGAGTGTGGGATGACGCGCCTGTGCCTGACGGACCACCAATGGTCGCTAATTGAGCCCCACTGCCTTGGGAAGAAGAGCGATCCAGGGCGGAGTGGAACCGACAACCGGATGTTTGTTGAAGGGATCTTGTGGATCGCGCGGACGGGTAGTCCCTGGCGTGACCTTCCGCCAGAGTTT
>NZ_JAIVFR010000230.1 GCF_020829685.1 Nostoc sp. CHAB 5715
CCATTCTCCCGCTTGTTGTTTAAATGGAGAAAGCTGCCAACTCCAGCTAGTTTTTGCAAAAGTATCTGTCATAGTGGGGAGGGGGGAGTGGGGAGTGGGGAGTGGGGAATGGGGAATGGGGAATGGGGCAGGGAGCAGGGAGAAGATTTTTCCCCTCTGCCTCTTTCCAATGCCCAATGCCCAATGCCCAATGCCCAATGCTCAATCCCCAATGCCCAATGCCCAATGCCCAATGCCCAATGCCCAATCCCCAATGCCCAATCCCCAATGCCCAATCCTAACTATTTAGATACGTATATCTTCTGAGACTCTGTTCGTAGGTTTGTAGGAGTCGCTGAGATTCTGCTAGGGTAATGCGCTTTTCTTCTAATGCTTTCTCGCAACGCTGGCGAATGTTTTCCACCATATCTTCGGAGTCATACTGGACATAGCTCACTACTTCGCTCATGGTGTCACCTTTGACAACGTGTTCAATCTGGTAGCCTTTGGGCGTCAATTGAATGTGAACAGCGTTGGTATCACCAAATAAGTTGTGCAAATTGCCCATGATTTCCTGGTAAGCTCCATTCAGGAACATTCCCAAATAATAGGGTTCTCCGGGCTTGTAGGTGTGCAACTCTAATACCGATTTGACATCGCGCAGGTCTATAAAGCGGTCGATTTTACCATCACTGTCGCAGGTGAGGTCTGCTAAAATTCCTCGCCGGATTGGTTCTTCATCCAAGCGGTGGATTGGCATGATCGGGAATAGCTGATCGATCGCCCAGCAATCTGGTGCTGATTGAAACACTGACATATTCACGTAGTAGATGGAAGCCATGATTTTTTCTAGGTCTTCCAGTTCATCGGGTACGTATTCTTGCTGTCTGGTGATCTTGAGAATTTTCTGACAACAAGCCCAGTAGAGGCGTTCGGCTTTGGCTCGTTCTCTGAGGCGTAATATTCCTAAGTTGAAGCGACTGATGGCTTCTTCTTTGAATTGTGCAGCGTCGTGGTACAATTCCTGGTAATTCTCTTGGTTAATGGATTGGTAGCTTTCCCAAAGATAATTAATAATTGGGGATTCTCCCTCTTGTGGTGGTTCTGGTGAATCGAGGGGGACATCGCTAGTACTGAGAACATCAAAAATCAGCACCGACTGATGGGAAGCGATCGCCCGTCCACTTTCACTAATCAGTGTTGGTACAGGAATCTGCCGCTCTGCACAGGTATCTTTTAACTCTGCCACAATGTCGTTGGCATAGTTCTGCATGTTATAATTTTTCGATGCATAAAAGTTGGTTTGGGAGCCATCATAATCTACGCCCAAGCCGCCACCAACATCAAGGTATTTCATATCCGCCCCCAGCATCGACAATTCCACATAAATGCGGCTGGCTTCTTGGATGGCATCTTTAATCACATTAATGGCAGAGATTTGTGAGCCGATGTGGAAGTGCATCAACTGCAAAGAATCGAGCAGGTTAGCTTCGCGTAACTTGTCAACAGCCTCGATTACTTCAGGCATTGTCAAACCAAATTTAGCGCGATCGCCACTGGAAGCTCCCCAACGTCCCATACCTTGAGTACTGAGTTTGGCACGAACACCTAATATCGGTTTAATACCTAACTGGCGATTGGCATCAATCACCAAATCTACCTCTTCAATTTGTTCTAAAACGATGATTGGTGTTTGCCCTAGTCTTTGGGCTAACATTGCCGTTTCAATGTATTCTCGGTCTTTGTAGCCGTTGCAAACTAACAATGCTCCTGGTGTATCCAAGACAGCCAGAGCAATCATTAATTCTGGCTTGGAACCGGCTTCTAAACCAAATTGATGAGGCTTGCCAAATTTCACTAAATCCTCAATCAAATGCCGCTCTTGGTTGCATTTGACGGGAAAGACGCCACGGTAGACACCCGGGTAATTGTAGCGGGCGATCGCTTTGGCAAAACAAGCATTCAAGCGCTCAATCCGGTCTTCCAAAATATCGGAAAAGCGAATCAACATGGGAAGTCCCAAGTTGCGCTGCTTCATGGCATTGACCAATTCAAACAAGTCAAGAGATCCCCCGCGATCGCCCTTGGGTGCGACGGTAACATGACCAGCAGCGCTAATGGAAAAATAAGGTTGTCCCCAACCTTCAATCCGGTATAAGGCTTCACTATCCTCAATTTTCCAAGAGCGAGGTAAATCTCCTGTGGTAGAACTAGGTGGTAACAGCTTTTTTTGCTTATGATTTTTCACTTCTTTGTGTCCATTGGACGGTAGTTGTACCACCTCGTCAGATGTAGTAGTTGATTCAACACCCATTTCTTCCTAGCCTCTGTTTTTCGCCCACAATTTAACAATTTAACGCATTCATTTGGGAACGTATATGCACCCAAAGATAATTTCTGAGATAAACTCTGATTGGTCATTGGTCATTAGTCATTGGTCATTAGTCATTGGTCATTAGTCATTGGTCATTGGTCATTAGTCATTGGTCATTAGTGGAAAACCCTTGGACTCAAGACAGAGGACGACAAAGGACAAAGGACAATTGACAAATGACAAATGACAATTGACAAAATAAAAAATTCATTAAGTTTTTGGAGATAGCTTTGGAACGTACATTCTTAGCAATTAAGCCAGATGGAGTACAACGGGGATTAGTGGGGGAAATTATCCGTCGCTTTGAAACTAAAGGTTTTACCCTAGTTGGTTTAAAGTTTCTTAAAGTCAGTCGGGAATTGGCTGAACAACACTATGATGTTCACCGGGAACGTCCCTTTTTTCCTGGTCTAGTCGAATTTATCACTTCTAGCCCAGTAGTAGCGATGGTATGGGAAGGTGATGGCGTTGTTACATCTGCCAGAAAGATTATTGGTGCGACGAACCCCTTAACATCAGAACCAGGAACGATTCGTGGCGATTTTGGCCTAGATATTGGTCGCAACTTAATCCACGGTTCTGATGCTCAAGAGACCGCGCAACGGGAAATAGCCCTATGGTTTAAGGATGAAGAATTAGTAAATTGGCAACCACACTTAACGCCTTGGTTGCACGAGTAAAAAATTAGGGAGTGGGGAGTGGGGAGTGGGGGGAGATGAGGGAGTGGGGAGTGGGGAGTGGGGGGAGATGAGGGAGTGGGGGAGATGAGGGAGTGGGGGGAGATGAGGGAGTGGGGGGAGATGAGGGAAGTAAGTTCTTCCTCATCCCCCTCATCCCCCTCATCCCCCTCACTTACTTAGAGACTTCGCTCTTTTCTGGTTCTACTTGGGGTAATTCAGTGCCAACACGCTTGGAAAATCCCCAGCCTAAAATCAGGAAGATGGCAGCAATCATGATCCATTCTGGTGGAACTAAATTATCGTTCACCACTTTCAAAAACAAGCGCAAGCCTACCAACGCTACAGTTACATAGCCTGCGTCCTCTAGGTTTTCATATTCGTCTAGCCAACGGATAAACAATCCCGCCATGAATCGCAGCGTAATAATACCAATTGTTGCACCCGTCAGTACTAGCCATTTTTCTTGAGAAACTGCGATCGCAGTTGTCACGCTATCCAAAGAAAATGCCAAATCTGTAAATGCAATCACTGGTATCGCTTGCAATAATGAATCAAAACGGGGCCCGTGATGGTGATCGTCTTCACCTTCTTGAGAGGTAAAGTGTTGGAATACCAACCAAAGCAGATAAGCAGCGCCCAATAATTCAAATTGCCAGAATTGTTGCACCCAAGTGGCAGTGAGAATCAGGGTGATTCGCAGCACATAAGCAACGACTAAACCAAAGTTCAAAGCTTTACGCTCAAGTTCTTTGTCTTCCAGCCCCCGAGCGATCGCAGCTAGGGCGATGGCATTGTCGGCAGATAACAGCGCCTCTAAAAGCACCAAGATCAGCAGAACTATAGGGGCTTCAATGCTGAAATGAAAGTCGAGGTAATCAAAAATTCGGTCTAGCATTCCGGGTTTCTCAAGCAGAAAAAATTAAAATTTGACAAGAACAGAGATTTTAATATTAAAAAGCGCAATAAATTGCCACTCTAATTCAGCTTAACGTGGTTGTGGTGCATTTTGAAGAGGGTTAAATGTGTGCGATCGCCCTGCGAGTGGGGTAATTTGCGTATAAGTCAATACACCAAAAGTTTTAACATTTAGCTTAAGGCGATCGCAATGGACTGCTGTCATTTCGCATCTAGAATTAGAATATAGCAATCCTAAATCATTCGTGAAAAGTTAGATCCCCGACTTCTTAAAGAAGTCGGGGATCTGGACACTGAGAATTTTCACAAATCAGATAGGATTGCTATATGAGAACAAAAATATGGTAAGAGTTTATGAATATTTCCTTAACAACCGAGCTTGAGCAGTTCATTCAAAGTCAGGTTGCAAGCGGAAAGTACACCTCAAATGAGGAAGTGATTCTTGCAGGTATTAGACTGTTGGAGGAACGGGAACGTATTTACAAGGGTCGGTTTGAGGAACTGCAAAGGGAAATTGCGATCGGGGTTGAGCAACTTGATTGCCAAGAACGACTCGACGGTAGAGAAGTAATCGAGCAATTGCGTCAAAAGAACCAAGCTTTGAGAAAGACTCAGGCACAATAATGAGTTTATATTTTCTATCGCTTCAAGCTACCGAGGACTTACAAGAAATTAACGATTACCTGTTTGCTGGAAATCCAGATATCGCAGATAGAGCCATGTCCCGCAAGGAACTGAAGTTCCTTGCTAATAGCGAAAGTCATCTAAAGATGACTAAATAATCCGAAAAATCTTTAGTCTACTTTAGTAGACTTTAGCTATTAGCCTGAAACTTTAGTTCCAGGCGGGTGAGTCAAGCCGAAAGTTTTGCTATTTCTAGGCTTTTGTTGACACCAATGCACATTGCTAAACCCCTACGATAGATGTGGTTCAAGTAGGGTGCGTTGCGCCCTTGCGATAACGCACCATCTTGATATATCCTATTGCATTAAAATCTGACGGATTACAGCTATTTTCAGGTAAATAGACCACGCGGTAGGGGTTTAGCATTGCTAAACCCCTACGATAGATGTGGTTCAAATACATGAAAACTGCTGTAAAATACTCATTACCTCGCTTGGGTTGGCGGTTGGTAGTAGCGGACTCCAATCGCCGATGCTGGGGTAGCCAATCACTTGCAGATAGTGAATTGTCCTAGTAACTGCTTTTGGAGAACCTATTAAAAGATGTTTAATCGGTTCTCTTTTTGGTAATTGATTTTCAGAAGATTGATTCAGGATGGGTGTATTTAAGTTTTCGCCATCTAAGTACTGTTGTAATTCTGATTGGGCGAAGTTGTGATTTTTTACAAACTTTTGTACTTGTGCCATCATTGTAATTGTCTCCCAGAATGGGGGTTTACAGAAAGGCGATCGCAGGCTCTTGGCGGAGGGCGATCGCCTTTCTTATTTGGATAATGTAGTATAATCTTATACTTATAAATCCCTAAATAAAAAATAAATTAAAAGTCAAAAGTATTTATTTGTAGCTACAATTATTTTTTTGCCGTCGTTATTTGGCATCTATAATTAGAATATGAGAACAAAAATATGGTAATAATTTATGAATATTTCCTTATGAATGACACACTTCTACAACGCATTACTCATAATCCAGATATCTGCCACGGTAAACCCTGTATTCGAGGACTTCGTTATCCAGTTGAGTTAATTTTAGAACTACTCAGTTCTGGTATGACTAATGAGGAAATATTGGCAGATTATGACGATTTAGAATATGAAGATATTCAGGCTGTCTTGCTGTTTGCTGCTCGACTTAGCCAAGTCAAAAGCATTCATCGAATTGCCTCATGAAATTTCTTGTGGATGCTCAGTTACCAGTTCGTCTTGCGCGTTTTCTCAAAACTTCAGGTTATGACACGATCCACACCAGAGATTTACCAGGGGAAAATGCTACGCCAGATAATGAGATTAATGCTGTATCAATTCAACAAAATCGAATTTTAATTACTAAAGATGTGGATTTTGTCAACTCTTTTTTAACAGTTCAGCAACCTTATAAACTACTTTTAATTACGACAGGCAATATTAAAAACTTAGAATTGGAATCCTTATTTATAGCTAACTTTCAATCTGTAGTTGAATTGTTTAAGCAGCATTCCTATATTGAAATAAAAAACTCCACCCACAAGGGGATGGAGTTTTTGGGCATGGGGAATGGGGCATGGGGAAGAAGTTACCAATGCCCTATGCCCAATGCCCCAAGCGACGGGCGAGCAACCTCGACCACCCACGAGGGGATGGAGTTTCCCGTCGCTTTCAATAAATCGAGATGCGATTATTGTGCATCAGTAGCGATCGCAGAGGTAGGTGCGTTGTCGCAAAACGCAACGCACCATCTAAATATGTTCTATTGCATTAAAATCTGACGGATTAAAATACTCATTACCTCATCTGCGTTGCCGGTTGGTACTAATGGACTCCAGTCTCCTGTGCTGGCGTAGCCAATTACTTGCAAATAGTGGATTGTGCTGGTAACGGCTTTTGAAGAACCAATGAGTAAATGTTTAATTGGTTCTCTTTTGGGTAATAGATTTGCAAAAGGTTGATTGGAGGCAGGTGTATTTATATTTTCGCCACCTAAGTATTGTTGCGGTTCTGATTGATTTTCTACAAAATCTTCTTCTTGTGCCATGACTATAATTTTCTCCCAGAATAAAGGTTTAGGGAAAAGCGATCGCAGGCTCTTGGCGGAGGGCGATCGCCTTTCTTATCTTGATATTAAAGTATAATTTTATACTTGTAAAGTATTAATTTAAAAATAATTTAGCATTATTGAATTGCGGCATGAATCGGGAGCATCGCAAATGTGTAAAAACATATATTTGTCATTGCGAGCGTAATGAAATGGAGCGAAGCAATTCGCTTGCGACTAGGTGTTGCGATTGCTTCATTCCGCTTCTCTACGAGACGCTACCGCGAACGCTTCATTGGCAATGACAATCTGTTATCTTAGCAATTTGCTCTCATTGGGATGCTCCCATGAATCCAAATGTAGAGACGTTGCAATGCAACGTCTCCATAGCAACAGCCAAGGTGTTATACCGTTTCACCTTAAGATTTGTACCCTTTTCTTTTTTGGTCAAAGGTATCGTTCATCGACAGGACTTATGCAAAGGCAACGTATTTTCGTCATTGCAAGCGTTGCGAACGCGAGTGCGTCTCTTAGAGTTGCAATCTCGTCAAGACTGGGATTGCAACGCTTGACTGCGTTCCGCTCGCAATGACTAATCATCGCTGCGTAAGTCCTGATCGAATTCGGGGAGTTGTTCATCGAATTCGGGGAGTCGTTTATTGAATTCGGGGTGTCGTTTATTGAATTTGGGGAGTCGTTTATTGAATTTGGGGTGTCGTTCATCGAATTCGGGGTGTCGTTCATCGAATTCGGGGAGTTGTTCATTGAATTCGGGGAGTAGTTTATTGAATTCGGGGTGTCGTTTATTGAATTTGGGGAGTCGTTTATTGAATTCGGGGAGTTGTTTAAGTGGGTATGCAAAAATATTTATGTCATTGCGAACGAAGTGAAGCAATCGCAAGGCCTTGCGATTGCTTCGTTCCGCTTCTCTACGAGACGCTACCGCGAACGCTACACTCGCAATGACAATGTATATTTAATTTTGCATGACTACTTACATGAAATCAGCAACGTCAATATTTTTATTTTTTCTGAAGATATTCAGGCTGTCTTGTTGTTTGCTGCTTGACTCAGCGCAAAGTTTCCTTGGCAGACTGCTAGCTGTGTTTTATGATTACAACTTTCGCTTCACTCAAATAAACTTAAAAGCTTTGTTTCATGTAAAACTGAGCAAACTCCACAATCTCTGCTGCTAAATCTGGTTTTCTGGCATCTAACCAGCAAAGCCCACCAGGATAGTTGCGATCGCAGTAGCTGTAATTGGTTCCAAAATATCCTACCTTATCCAACAACATTTTGACTCATGGATACAATAATAGATGTTTACATTCCAGAGACATAGAGGCTAATCCCGTCTCTCTGGTGAAAGTAGGGTGAGGAAAACTTTCAACGTTATTAACCAAAGTTTTAACGTGAGTAACAATTGCTTTAACATTCATAAGAAAAAATTTAATTTTTGCAAGAAATGTTTAAACCTTTCTTATACATGCTTCAACCTGAGTAACAATTGCTTTAACATTCATAAGAAAAAATTTAATCTTTGCAAGAAATGCTTACAGCTATTTTCAGGTAAATAGACCACGCGGTAGGGGTAAAGCACATTGCTCATTGGTGTCAACTTAAGCTAAAAATCGCTTATCTGTTGGCTTCCACGCCCGCCCAGAAATGAATTTCAGCGGCTCATAGCTAAAGTCTACTCAAGTAGACTAAAGATTTTTGGCTATATTTAGTCATCTTCAGATGACTTTCGCTATTAGCAAGGAACTGAAGTTCCTTGCGGGACATGGCTTTTACGTTAAGTTGACACCAATGAGCAATGCGCTTTACCCCTACAACAGATGTGGTTCAAATACATGAAAACTGCT
>NZ_JAIVFR010000231.1 GCF_020829685.1 Nostoc sp. CHAB 5715
TGGGAAGAGAGAAAAAAATTTAAGTATAAGGATATGGTTAATACCCTGAGCCCAATTGCAGAAGACTTAGCAGGTCAAAGCTATCCCAATCCTCATTACTTGCAAACACAGCGCCGCATTCGTTCCCTCATAGACAAATATCTTGCAGTCGAAAAACTACATGATCGTCTGCAAGATTTACCGATACAATTTGCCAATCCCCAACCGCGTCCCTGGAAACTTATCGATTGGCAGACGATTAACCGCAATCAAATTATCGGCTTAGACGCAGAGGTATTTTTATCTATCTTGATAGGTGCAATGGACACAGAAGCCCCCATTCGCGGCTATACCCAAACCAGTCGGCAGTATTTGGAAAAATTGCATCCTCAAATGGCTCGGTTTGTTGGTGGAACAGTCGGTAAAGATGGCGAACTGCTGGAACTTGGTTTGTGGGAAAAGGAAGAACGTCAGCACACACCTGCATTAATCAAAATTTACACCCAATTAACAGGCGAGAAAATTACCCCAAAACTTCGTACTGTTAGAAGCTATCTCCCCACAGATGACGCTTACGAAGACTTATATCGCCACGGCTTACACCGCATTGCTACAGAATACGGTGCTACCTGTCTTTATATTTGGTTGATGGCTCACACCACTGGCGCACTCCAGGATGTTCTAGAGGAACTAGCACAGGATGAAATCAACCATACTACCAAATTCTGGGGGTTTGGAGTCTGGACTTTCCCTGATACTGGGTTGATGCGAATTGGACGCACACTCATCAAAACGCGATCGCCAAACTATCAGCGTAACAACCTCATGCGTACCCTCCGCCGGATGATGGCTACCCTCAACTGGAATGCTTGGTCATTAACCAACAAAACAACTCTCCTCTTCACCTTCACCTACACAATGCATCGTCTGTGCAATTGGAACAACACCCTCACACCAGAGTACTTGCAAGATTTATTTGAAACTACTCATTAATAAAAACAAAGGACAAATGACAAATGACAAATGACAAAATTACCCACCGATTTAAACCCCCAAAAAATCCCCCAACATATCGCCGTCATCATGGATGGTAACGGACGATGGGCAACTAGTCGAGGATTACCGCGCATTGCTGGACATCGCCAAGGAGCAAAGACGCTCAAAGAACTATTGCGTTGCTGCAAAGATTGGGGAGTTAGAGCGTTGACAGCCTATGCTTTCTCAACAGAAAATTGGCAGCGTCCCGTTGAAGAAGTGGATTTTCTAATGCATTTGTTTGAGCGATTACTACACCGCGAGTTGGCTCAGATGCATCAAGAAGGTGTACGAATCTCCTTTATTGGAGATTTATCGGCTTTACCCAAGTCTCTACAAACGGAAATGGAACGTTCAATGACAGAGACGTTGAACAATCAAGCAATCCACTTTACTGTTGCAGTCAACTACGGTAGCCGCAACGAAATTACCAGAGTTTGCCGTCAAGTAGCTCAACTCGTGCAACAGGGTGAACTCAGTCCCCAAGAAGTGAATGAAAGTTTTGTAGAACAACATCTTTACACAGCAGATACTCCAGAACCCGATTTGCTGATTCGTACCAGTGGTGAGATGCGATTGAGTAATTTTCTCTTGTGGCAAATGGCGTATACAGAAATGTATTTCACCAATATTCTTTGGCCAGATTTTAATAGAAAAGCATTTCATCAGGCTTTGTTGAGCTACCAAAGACGCGATCGCCGTTTTGGTCAAGTTAAAGCTTCAGTGTCAGCTTAGTGTACCAAACACCAGACATCGCCTCAAAATTAAACCGGATTTTTGCCATGAGCGATAAAGTAAAAGCACCCACATTACCACGATGGTATATGAGCGCTAATAAATGAAACATTATTGAGGATAATCTATCTGCTATGACAGACCGAAGTAACTATAAGAATAGCAGCGACTGGGTAAATAAACTGCAAGGGTAGTTACAAATGTTTTGTTAAAAATATTACTTACCGTAAATGTGATGCTTGACTTAGGCAAAATCCAATCGATAGCGAAATCCTATTCTCCTCAAGAACTGTTTGCTGCCTTGGTTTGGCAGCGTCGGTTCAATGAGTTTGATGGCGAAGAAGTGATTACTGATCTTTCCAGCCACAAAAATTTATGGGCAAGCTTTCTGTTCACAAAACCAATCTTTGCACCAGATGAAAACGGTTTAAGCTTTGGTGGTATGGTTGATACCCTCCTTGCAATGGCGAACTATCGCCCCATGCCTGAAACCAGCATCATCCATTTCATTGCTTATCCTGCCGATACGTTATATATCCTTACAGAGAACCAAGACATAAAAGTGTCTGAGCTTTTAGACTTAGGCAAAAAGTGGCGAGCTGATTCAGTAGAGGTAAGTGATGGCACGAATGAAGACTACGGTTTGCGGCTTAAGCGCCGACTGAGAACTAGATTGGAAGGAGGGCTATGGGGTGAAGATATTCACCAGGATTGTGATGCGGTTATTGTTACCTATTGGTGGGATTGAATTCTTGAAAGTTATTTCCACCGTTTTCCTGATGATCTTACCTGCACCCAAATCGATCAGCGATCGCAATCTCTTAATTTTTTTTAGTAAATTATTTTTTGGTAGGTATTGAGCCGAGGATTTCGGCTCAATACCTATATTCGTTATCACAAAATCAGACTTATGTAATTATTGTTTTGTCAATATAGCAATCCGATTTTATATTTGAACAGAGAAAATTTGGAAGGCTTATGAATCAGGCATTGTACAGAACGTACTGTTCACAACCCATTTAGGATTGATAGAGTAACCATAAGAAATTCCAATGCTTTTTATTAAAAGTTATAAAAACTACCAATAAAAATTATTGTTAATTCTTTCCAAAAATAGTATTTACTATAATTTAATACTTGCGATATAAGCTGATGTTCTGGTAAGTCAATTCAGAAAAAAACCTGATATCAAAAATTTAAAGTTAACAAGATTCTCTTGCTAAATCTACTTTAAATTTATTTATCAATCCATTTAAAAATCGCAATTAATTTTTTCACTATTTTATAGGTGTTGGGAGTTATGATGACAAAATATCTACTAGCTTCTGCTAGTGGGATGGGATTTTTATATTTAATTGCTGGGTTATCACCTGTGCAAGCCCTTCCTAGTTTAGAAATCGCAGATAAAAACGTAGCTGTTAATCAAGATGATGGCAGCTATCAAAAAAATGATTCTCATCAAAGCAATTTAGCAAATAATATCTCCAGTAAATTGCTGATAGCTAATGAAACTCAAAAAAATTTACCCTCAATCAATCAACAGCAAAAAAATCAAGATTTAGGAGTAGATTCTGCGGTTAACTTTTGGCAGCCAATCATCCCACAATCTGCAAGTTCATCTTCAACCTCATACAAACTTGCACAAGTAACATCCGTATCCCAATTGTCTGATGTGCAGCCGACTGATTGGGCTTTTCAGGCACTCCAATCTTTAGTCGAGCGCTATGGTTGTATCGCAGGTTATCCCAATCAAACCTATCGCGGTAATCGGGCAATAACTCGCTATGAATTTGCTGCTGGCTTAAATGCTTGTTTAGACCGAATCAACGAACTGATTACCACTGCAACTGGTGATTTGGTCAATAAAGAAGATTTAGCCACATTGCAGAAACTACAAGAACAATTTGGGGCGGAATTGACAACATTACGGGGTCGAGTAGATGCTGTAGAAGCTCGCACAGCAGAACTAGAAGCAAATCAGTTTTCTACAACTACTAAACTTAATGGAGAGGTAATTATTGCTGGTGTTGGTGCTAGCGGTGGCGCTCCTAATGACAGTGACCCGAACATTATACTAGTCAATAGAGTGCGGTTAAATCTCACCACTAGCTTTACTGGTAAAGATTTATTAATTACTGGATTGCAAGCCTATAACTTTTTGGGTGGAGCCGATGGACAGGGTAGCCTGCAACAAGGTTTAGGATTAGCTGCGCCGCTTTTAAGTGCAAGTAGCGCCCGTACCAGTTTTGAGCCGCAATTTCCGGGGATAAATGTTAATACTTTGTCGGGTGTTGGCGCAAACAGTGTTCAGGTTTACAAATTGCTGTATATCTTTCCCGTCGCTAATAAATTAACCTTGTTTGGAGGAACTGCGGCGGAAACATCAGATGCTTTCCCAGCAATTACGCCTTTTTATGGTGAAGGACAAGAGTCAATATCTCGTTTTGGCGGTTTGAATCCTGTGGTACGGATTTCTGGTGGGACTTCGGGTACTGGTTTAGCATCGGCGGCGGGATTTATTTTTAACATTTCGCCAAATTTGGATTTAAGAGCTTTATACGGCAATCCAAATGCCAATTTAACCCAAAAATCTGCTACTGAGGTTGAGGGACTAACAGGAGTTTCTACTACACCTTTGGGAGCAGGTTTATTTAGTGGTAGTAGTGTTATTGCCACACAGTTAACCTTCAAGCCAAGTCCCGCTCTGGATATTGGTTTAAACTATGCCCACAGTTATCACGAAATCAATATTTTAGGTACAGGATTAATTAGTGGTGATATCGATGCTTTAGCAGGGGTTGCAACTGGAACACCGGTCACACTCAACTCTGTTGGGGGTACGCTAACATGGCGATTGTCTCCCAAGATAGCCTTATCTGGCTACGGTGCAGCATTATTTGTTGATGCTGCTTCAAATAGCGTCAATGCTTCCACCACCTTTACAAGTTGGATGGCGGGAGTTCACTTTAGAGATTTATTCAAGCCAGGGAACACTGCTGGGATTATTTTTGGTCAGCCTCTTTTCCGTACTGATACTGGTGGTTCTGCTCAACTTACCCCCACAGGCGACAATCGGGCGACTCCTTACCATTTAGAAGGCTATTACCGCCTTCAAGTTAGCGATAATATCAGTATTACCCCTGGCGCGTTTATCCTCTTTAACCCAGAAGGTAACAGCAACAATGAGACTACGACTGTAGGTGTACTTCGGACTACTTTTACGTTTTAAGAGATTAAGAGTAGGGAGTGGCTGACGTACTAAAAACATCATCAAACAAGTTAGCTATTTCTTTATTGCTTTCTCTTACAACCTCCTTAACTGCACCCTCAAATTGTTTAACAAGACCTCCAAATAGCCATCCTATCATCTCCTCACGCCTTTTCACAGCATAATTAGCAAGCAGATATCCTCCCAATAATACTCCTCAAAAGGAGTGTCGAGGATAAAATAATAAATAAGTAGAACTCCCTTATTTAAAATCTAAAATCTAAAATCTAAAATCTAAAATTCGATGAGTAACCCGAGCGCATCGTAGACATTGCTCTACAAATAACCTAATTATTTCTTTTGCCTGATTTACCAGTTTGATTTGAAATTTGGTGCTTTTGTATAACCCGCTCAATCTGGCAAGTCACCGCATCTATTCTATGTTTAACCTTATCAAAATCAATATTCACCCAAATATAGGCTTTGTCAGGTCTTTGCTGCTTATAATTCATATATTGCTTTACTTGTCAAGATATTTTGTTATATCTATACAATATAGCCGTCTCAATTTCTAAACTACTTTCTCTAGACGTATAAGTAGATATCTTAATATTTACTTAAGATTTTACACGTTGATTCGTAGGGCTACAGCTAGCTGTGCTACCCCACTAAAAAATACGCGATATTCCTCGCCTCTGGTAGCTAAAATCCAAATTTTAAGTGTTATTAAATCTTTGTTTGTAGATATTGCACCAACTGCGGTGCTTGCATCACTCCCTCTATGCGCTCCACAGGCTGACCCTGCTTAAATAGTACTAAGGTTGGTAGAGCGGCAATTTTATACTGAGTAGCCAAATCTGTGTATTTCTCTGTGTCGATTTTGACAATCCGCAGGCGATCCTTAAGTTGGGCATTGACTTGCTCTAAAATTGGTACCATCATTTGGCATGGCCCACACCAGTCAGCGTAAAAATCTACTAATACAGGTACATCAGAAGCAGACAGCATCTCTTCAAAGCTGTTAAATTGCTTTTTAGTTGCCATGTGATACACACCGATTTTCAATTGTTTGTTTCAATAGTAATTCTTAGAAAATAAAAGCGGTATAGGTTTATGGGTTTTTGTTGGGAAAGGATTAAATTAGTCAATATAGAATGATTTGCCAGCAAAAAATCTTAAATAATTGTAATAAAAACCGTATATTATTCTTGTTTGTGTATATGCATTAGATATGTATTTAAGCCTATCCTGACCAACCAAATAAATATACAGGCCTTCACGAGAGTCATGTCTAGGACGGACGTAACTGCAACACTTCCTAGTGTATCCAATCGGGCGATGTCTACGATGGGCTATTGGGCGTCACAGCTATAAATTAAATCAACAATATATTGCTTCAAGTTATTCATCTATTAATAGAGAAGTAACTATAGATATTTAATTATCCAGACAATATTCAGATGTTCCCTAAATCACCATAAGATAATTAGCGCGGTATTTCTAAGATTGAGGAACATTAAATGACACTATTACAAAATAAAGTCGCAATTGTCACAGGTGCATCACGAGGGATTGGACGAGCGATCGCAATTGAATTAGCCATCCAAGGAGCGATCGCAGTTGTCAATTATGCCAGTTCTAGTACAGCTGCACAGGCCGTTGTTACAGAAATTACAGATGCGGGAGGTGAGGCGATCGCTATCCAAGCTGACGTTTCTAAAGGCGATCAAGTAGACGCACTAGTTAACGTGGTCATCGAAAAGTTCCGCCGTGTGGATATTTTGGTTAACAACGCAGGTATTACCCGCGACACACTACTTTTGCGTTTGAAGCCAGAAGATTGGCAAGCTGTAATAGACCTTAACCTAACTGGTGTTTTCTTATGTACACGCGCCGTCAGTAAAATTATGTTGAAGCAGCGATCGGGACGAATTATCAACATTACCTCCGTTGCTGGGCAAATGGGCAACCCAGGTCAGTCAAACTACAGCGCCGCCAAAGCAGGTGTAATCGGCTTCACCAAAAGCGTTGCCAAAGAACTTGCTTCTCGCGGCATCACCGTTAACGCCGTCGCCCCTGGATTCATCACCACCGATATGACCAGCGATCTCAACAATCCCGAAGATATTTTGAAATACATCCCACTCGGTCGCTTCGGTCAACCTGAAGAAGTCGCTGGGATGGTGCGTTTCCTCGCTGCCGATCCCGCCGCCACTTACATCACCGGACAAGTCTTTAATGTCGATGGTGGCATGGTAATGGCCTAAATAGTGCTGAGTTAGGAGTTAGGAGTTAGTAATTTTCGTAGGTGCGTTAGCCTTCGGCGTAACGCACCGATTTTATCTGAGTAGTTCACTTTCGTAAATCAAGTTTTCAACTTCTAAATCAACTTCACGGCTAATAAAGCTGTTATTATCAACGAATTTTAGAAAATATACACGTTTAAAGGGAGTAAAAGAGGATTATAAGCCCCCCTTTTAAGGGGGATTGGGGGAATCTCCTGGGCAAAATATCACTAACCGAACCGTATTGAGTGGCGTGGCGGAACCAATCTAAAATCCAAAATCGTTTGATTTCACCTAATTTTGAGATCAAACACCCCTAAAATGCCCTTCTAACAGTTACTTTGTCGTCGTTAACCACAATGGCATCAGCCCTGCCATCCCTGGTAACATCGGCAAAGAATGTTCCCCGGCTTCCGAAGTAGGGATTCTGGGTAAAGGACTCGTTACCAGTAAAACTAGAACCGTTGGAGCGTCGGACAGTTACTCTGTCGTTGTTAACCACAATGGCATCAGCCCTGCCATCCCCGGTAACATCGGCAAAGAATGTTCCCCGGCTTCCGAAGTAGGGATTCTGCGTCCAAGACTCGTTACCAGTAAAACTAGAACCGTTGGAGCGTCGGACAGTTACTCTGTCGTTGTTAACCACAATGGCATCAGCCCTGCCATCCCCGGTAACATCGGCGAAGAATGTTCCTCGGCTTCCGAAGTAGGGATTCTGCGTCCAAGACTCGTTACCAGTAAAACTAGAACCGTTGGAGCGTCGGACAGTTACTCTGTCGTTGTTAACCACAATGGCATCAGCCCTGCCATCCCCGGTAACATCGGCAAAGAATGTTCCCCGGCTTCCGAAGTAGGGATTCTGCGTCCAAGACTCGTTACCAGTAAAACTAGAACCGTTGGAGCGTCGGACAGTTACTCTGTCGTCGTTAACCACAATGGCATCAGCCCTGCCATCCCCGGTAACATCGGCGAAGAATGTTCCTCGGCTTCCGAAGTAGGGATTCTGCGTCCAAGACTCGTTACCAGTAAAACTAGAACCGTTGGAGCGTCGGACAGTTACTCTGTCGTTGTTAACCACAATGGCATCAGCCCTGCCATCCCCGGTAACATCGGCGAAGAATGTTCCTCGGCTTCCGAAGTAGGGATTCTGCGTCCAAGACTCGTTACCAGTAAAACTAGAACCGTTGGAGCGTCGGACAGTTACTCTGTCGTTGTTAACCACAATGGCATCAGCCCTGCCATCCCCGGTAACATCGGC
>NZ_JAIVFR010000232.1 GCF_020829685.1 Nostoc sp. CHAB 5715
GAATTCGTAATAGACAATGATTGTAGTGTCCGAATGCTCATAGAAAACAACATAAGGGAAGCGCCGAACTACAGCCCTTCGATAGCTTTGGTGAACTACCTGATACATTTCTGGATTTCGCCGAATGAACTGAATACAAGCATCTACACAACGAAGAAATTCTTCACCCAAACCAAGTTCTTGCTCTTCATACCAGATAAAAGCCTGAGCCACATCTTCTTGCGTCTCTGGCAGAATAATCAGATTTTTAGACACCATATTGTCTATTACGAATTCGCTCCTTAACTTCTTCCCAGGAACTACCTGAGTCAGGATTTTGTAAGTAGGTTGCTTTTCTCTTAGCAAGTTCTTCTTTTTGCCAGTCAAGCACAGGAATTTGCTCTGGAACTTGGGCAATGCTATCCCATAAGTCTTCCACAAGCTGCAATTTTTCTGAGAGGGTTAACTCAAAAATCTGAGTGAACTCTGCGTTCATATCAACCTCGTTCAGTGACTAGCCATTTTGTTCTAAGTCTATCACTGACAACACTGATGCTTTCAGAATGACGTTCTGAAAAGCTATTGGCTGCTTCAAAGGCTCAAAAAGATATGGAAAAGAATCTAGGGGAGCTTAAAAAACTACTTGATAGACAATGGGTGATTAGCCGCGAAGAACTAGCGAAACGGCTTGAAAGATTGATGGAATTAGGATTACGTGGTGTTGCTCAAAAACATGAACTTATAAGTAACTGAACAAAAATATTTACAGTCATTGCGTTCGCTCTTAGCGTTCCCGTTCGCGCAGCGTCTCCGTCAGGAGAAGGGTACGAAGCGAAGCAATCCCAGCCGCAAGCGAATTGCTACCCTTCGGGAAGGCTGACGCTCGAAGACTCGCTAACGCTGCGCTAACGCCTACATTTCTCTTCGCTACATTCGCAATGACATTGTGTAATTAATTCTGTTCGACTACTTATTTAGTACCAAGGAGTGGAGCCGTCCTGTATTCCGTAACCAGGGTACAGCTATAGAAGCTGCTCAGGCTAAGATTGCTACCATTCAAGGCAGAAAATTTACATTTGACCCAGAGTTTAAAGTGTTTGGTAAGGAAAAAGAAAATATCTTACTCGCAGGTCTGTATCATTGATATCCAGACATTTGTTAAAAGTTAAAAGTAAATAAATTTTGTCAATACATCTTTGAGTAGAAATCAATTTATATAATAATGATAATCGCAAATAGGGTAAGAGGCGAGTGTAGCTCGCTTAGTTCCCTACCACTTTATTTGATTCTCATTATCAATAAGTTTTCGGGGGAATATTTGTATTCAAACAAAATCATGTTTAACTCAGGAAGGACAAGTAATTAAGCGATTGTAATCACCGTGAGCAGCAGCCGAAAAACCAATTATTAATAAGTATGAATTTGAAATAAAAATTTAAGTCCTTTTCAATTAATATACAACATTATTTATTAAGAGAATCAGAGATAAAAATGCTCAAGAAAACTCTGGCGGTGTTCGCTGCCGCAGCGATGCTGCTCCCTGGAAGTCTTGTAAAAGCGGAACCTGATCCAGATCCGCCCTGTTCCTTCCATCTCACTGCGAAGAACGGGGATAGATCTCCCGGCAACGTCCGTGTAGAAGTTACTTGGCAGCGCCGCACAATTGACGAAATTGTACAGGTAAAACCGATAACGGTGACTATTTACAACAATAGCGGCCGCGAGATTACGCTTGTCACCAACCGATGGCAGAACTCCAGTGGAACTCTAGTGGATCGTGGAGTTAGTGGCAACATTCTTAATTCTAGTTCCAAAAAATGGTATCCGATAAGCTGGTTTGACAAGTCCGGAAGCCCGTATGTTAGAGTGTCCGCGGCTGCGACAACCCGGCCCGGTCTGGGCGGTTCCACCAGGTGTCGAAATTACTAGACAATGCTGGAGAGCAACCTAGAACACCGATTCATATCGTATTCGGTGAAAGACTTATCATTAAATAATTAAAGCTCCCAAATTATAACTAAACTTTGGGAGCTAATAATTTTAAGTTCACCGCGACGCCGTTTTACCTAAGTTTATGACCTGGGTTAACCAGGTGGGAAGGTTGGGAAGGGTTGGAAGGGGTTGTAATAATGCAGTCACTGCAATAAACTTAAGACAGCACAAGTATAGGATGAGTAATTACATGGGAGTCAAACTAGATAAGGCAATTAAGGTAGATGCTTTTTGGGATTCTGAAGCAGAAGTCTGGGTTGCGACTAGTGAGGATTTACCCGGATTGGTTACAGAAGCAGCTAGTAATGAAGCGTTAGTGGAAAAGCTAAAGGTGATTATCCCTGAGCTTTTAGAGCTAAATAATTGTTTTCCTCTTGTTACTCTACTGGGTATTGATTTAGACTTGGTAAGTCGTCGCAGTGAACGTATAAGCGTTCCTTGTTAAATGGCTGTTTCATTCACTCCTGAACTCAAGCGGATTCTTTCAGAAGCAGGATGTTACTACAAAAGACAAGGTAAAGGAGATCATGAGTTCTGGTACAGCCCAAAAACAGATCACTGTTTTGTAGTTGATCAGTGTATTAAATCTCGGCACACAGCAAATGCGGTTTTAAAGCAAGCAGGTTTGCCAAAAACTTTTTAGTTCCATGCGATGATTAGTTAAAAAAAATAAGAACCTTTCTTGTATTAAAAAAGATGGGTTCTTATTTTTTTGTGCTATCTAGTTTATAAAAAATGAGTGTCAAATCGTTGTAGGCTGTGCATTACAGGGTCTACAGTCAGACAATGAAAATCAATCGGCACGGACGCGCCAAGGTTCTAACGCAGTCAGAGATACAGCTAATTTTCAATCACGGCTTAGACAATGACCGAGATAGAACTTTGTTCGGTGTCTGCCTTTTTAGTGCCTGTAGAATCCGTGAATGCTGTACTCTGTTGACTCAAGACATTTACACACCCAAGGGCAATGTTAGACCCCGGCTGATTATCAGGAAAGCAAACACCAAGGGAAAACTTGCAACCAGATCAATCCCAGTGATTGAAGATTTACGCCAAATACTAAGCAATTATTACCCATTGGCAGGAGATGATTATCTGTTTCCCGGTCGCTGTGATAGACACATCAGCGAAGATTCAGCCGCTAGAATACTACGCACTGCCTGTAAACAAGCTGGGATAATTGGCGTGAGTACCCATAGCTTTAGAAGGACTGGTTTAACTCAGATGAGTAATGCTCGAATACCACTGAGAGTTATTCAGGAGATATCAGGGCATCGGAACTTGGAACAGTTGCAGAGATATTTAGAAGTGACTGACGAACAGGTATTAGGAGCGGCTGCAAGCTTGGCTATGCTGTCACCAGTGGCTAGTAATGGTGTAGAGATGGACATTGATAAAAAGCTAGAAATTGACGCACATTATCCCTAATAGGGATTTAGGTTGATTGCAATAGTAATACCAAAGCCGAATACTCTCGGATTTAGCGTTTCAATCCCTAATAGGGATTTTGGTTAATTGCAATGCCAGAAGCGCGATTGCTCTATACGTCCCAACAGTTTCAATCCCTGATAGGGATTTTGATTAATTGCAATTGCAGTGTCATTATCTAAATTCTGCATCTGTTCGTTTCAATCCCTAATAGGGATTTAGGTTGATTGCAACAATCCCCAATGCCTTACTTTCAGTTTTTCATGTTTCAATCCCTAATAGGGATTTAGGTTGATTGCAATCTCCGTTAGCTGTGATTTTTTTAGAAAAATGCCTTGTTTCAATCCCTAATAGAGATTTAGGTGAATTGCAATCGCTGAAAGCTTTACTGTATTTGGTTTTCAAGGTTCAATAGTGCGAATGCAAAAATCATAACACGGCGGTTAGTCATTTGACTAGATGTAAATCGCTGAAAGGCAGTTTACATAAAGTGCACGGATGATTTAGTAATGCTTTGACTCTGGGAAATGTCGGGAAATACCTGTTTCCCGACATCCACCAAAAAGCTTCTAGAGTATTGCATTCAGACCAATAACACCGTTTTAGTTTCTCCCTGCTTTAAAGGCTTCACCGCTCAAGAATTCGTCGTTTATCAGCAACAGGATTTTATCTGTGTCTTTACCTTTATTGGCATAGCTGGCAGGGTTACTGGGGTCTTTCTTGTTTTCCATGCCGAACTTAGCATTATGGCTAATCACTTCATCCTTATGGGCTTCAATCCAATCGCGTACCAGCAAACCATTACAGCCTGATAAATCTCTGAGTGCTTGGTTAGTAATTGCTAGGCGATCGCTGTCTCCAGTCGCTACAGTATCGTTGTATAAACAGATAGCCTGATAAGACCTACGAATTTTTTCTAAAGCTGCTGACGCTGTTTTGCTCCCCCAAACTTCCGTATCGGTTTTTGCTTGCCAGTCAATCTCTTCTTTTGGTGGTGCTACTTTGGCAGGTGTTACAGCATTAACGACCGTTGTTGTTTTACCTTGCAAGGCTTTTTCTACTGCTTCATCTACCATCTTTTGAATCATGCCTTGTAAATCGTTCACATCAATAACAGGTTGGTTATCTTGTGGGATTGAAACATCTACCTTAGTTGTGTTTATCATTTTGTTCTCTTCCTGCAATTGGTTATTCATATCTGCTAACTGGTTATTGGTTTCTTGTAACTGTTTAACTTGTGCTTCTAATTGAGCTACCTTTTGTTGTGCTGACTGTAATTGTTTGGCACTATCTAAACGGTTATTAAATGACTCAATTAACTTGTTGATTACTGATTGCTGGTTAGACGCTCCTAATTGCTCTTGCAAGTGTCGAATAGCTTCTAAATCTGAAGAACTAACCCGAACATTAGAGAGTTTTTCTTTCTCTGGTGCGCTTGGATAGCCTACAGGTTTCGTAGTGTAATAGTCTGAGTAACCAAGCGTAGTTAAAAGATGCTGTAAATCGCTATCACTGATTTTTTCACCTGGTGTAATATGACCTAAAAAACTGCCTGCAAAGTACATTTTTGAACCTAGTGAACCCGTACAATCGCGTTCGGTAACGAGACAAGCACAAGCAGCACGTAAGGCTTTACAGTCATTCTGTTCTTGACCATGACGGAAGTTTAAAAGTGGCTCTTTGTCGCCTTTGCCACCAAAATATTCTTGAACTACCCGACGCAATGAGTTACCGCGTCTGTTTTCAATAGCACGGTTTTGTGCTGCTACATCAGTGGGAAATTCGTTAGCTGCTTCTTTTAAAAGTGACTTGGTAGACGCTTCTTTTCGTAAATGATTTAAACGCTCAATGATGTAATTAGCAGGGAACAGAGTAGAAATTTTAAATACTGGTTTCTCACCGCGTTTCTTACCTTGACCTTCAAAATTAACTTGATAGGATTCACCATCAATTTGGGTAAATTTTCCTCTTACTAAAATCTCATGAGGTCTTCTACCCGTAGCAGCTATCAAACCCACTGCTAACTCGTGAGGGTCTTCACTGGCTAGCAAGTTAGAAGTAACTTCTAAATAGGTATCTGGGTTAATCTCAATGCCTGTATTACCATTTTCACCAGCAGTCATCAAACGGTCACTTACTCGCGTGGTTTCGTTGCGTTCTTCCCAGTCTTTCTTATCCAGACCACACAGCAGCAAAACGTAGTGTTTTAACTCGTTTCCTGTAACGTTGCCTTGCTTATCATGCTTTGGTACTGATTCAGCGTTTTTACCTTGCTCTAATGGCAATGACTTAAATTTTGTGTAGAAACCAACCCTACTTAACACAGTGCCTAGACTGGCTTTGTTGTAGCTAGTTTTAGTGTTGATAAACTCGTTAAAAGCTTCGCAGTGTAGCTTAATCTCTTCTAAGCTCTGTAAGCCTTTGGTGGCTTCAAACAGTTGATCTACTTGCTCTTGAACTGCCTTTGACATTTGACTTTATCCTTTATTGTGTAACCTGTTAACATTTTAGCTAACTTGTTATAATATCTCAACAAAGTTTTTATAGCTTTAATAACCTGTTATAACAACTTAAGGGAGGTTGTTAGCCTCCCTTAAGTTCTACTCACTTTGGCAATTGTTTTTGTGGCTGTATCAGAGAGTTACCAGAGTTAACTGGTTGACTTGTCAATCTTCCTGCTACGGTTCCTACTCCCACAAGCCCGATCATGCTGAAAATGATTAGCATAAGAAGGCAAGTCGCTAATGCTAAAGACGTGTAGCGATCGCTTCTCAAATTCCCAGTTAACCATCATAAATTGCACGCTTATTAAACAGGAAAATTTAGATACCCATACTCGCCAAAATATTTACAAGAAGCTTTGTCGTAAGCTTTTGCGGCATCGATTGAATTATTAAATGTTCCCAAGCAAATAGTTTTATTGTTTACTTGTATGCGTGAATGCCATTTTTGCTTTTGCTTTATCCAATAAACACCTCTGTACCCTGTTGTGTTATTAGACCGTTTTTGACTATTGGCATTGTTTAAGCTGAATGTGGCTAATCTAAGGTTTTCTCGGCGATTATCTAGTGGATTTCTATTTATATGATCTACTAGAAACCCCTCAATATTTAGACCCATCCTTTCAGCAACAAATTTATGAAAGTACAGATTTAAGTATTTGCCTTTTACTCTTGTACCACGCATCACATAATCACCTTTACCAATTCGCCATGTAAAATTTTCAAGCAGTTCTATGTCTTCTGAACTGTATAAAACAATGTGGGATTTAATTATTATTTACCAGTCCATATTAGTTACTCTGTTTAATTAGGGTTAACGCTCGTTTATTAGCCAATAGACAATAGTCGAAACATCGTCAAGCTCATTAAAGTTCATATATTTATTTCCAGACTATCTTATTGCTAACTGTGCGCTTTTTGCAGCCTAGACAGCGATATCTATCGTCATTTTGTAGCTTTAAATTTGCGCTTCCGCAGTGGGGACTTGTGCCAGATTGGTGACTACCCCCTATAGTTGTTTTTGGTGGCAAGCTTACCATTTGACCATTGCTTGGTGTATAAGGCTTTGAGCTTTCAGTCTCTAGTCCGTTGCCAATTGTGCCAGGGGACTTGGCAAGCCTTGCCAGTCGCTTTGTCTCCTCTATTTCTTGATAGTTAAAGCTGACTTTATCTAGATTAGGTAAAAAGTAAAGCTTAGGTGAGCGAGAGTCAACTACTAAGGCTACTCTTAATAATCTGGCATCATCGGTAACTAACTCGTTTTTATGGTCGATATATTCTTCTATAGCGTCTAAGTTACGGGTCAACTTAGCCAAGTTAGACTCACTGTTTTTACCTTTACCGTAAGTATTTAGATAATGTCTAATTTTGGGAATGCCGATGATTATTTCGGTAAAGAGTGACCTATCATCATTGGTAAAACCTGGGATTTGTTTAGTCATCACTGATTGACCCGACACAATCCAGCCAATGTTATTGTGTCCAAACTGTTTAAAAATCTTCTTAAGGTTTTCCCCTGCCTTGTATGGTTCACTGCAAGAATTTAGAGTGTTGTCAAGTTCATCCCATGCCCAAATTTGAAAGAAATTAGCAGCGAATGTGGGGTTTTGAACTCTAAAATTCCCGTCGTCTAGGCAATCATCAAAGGATTTAATCGCGGCTGTTGTGTCGCCATACTTAAGGAAATGCTCTAAAGGATAGTTGCTATCTTTGAGTGAAGCAACAGCACCAGGATAAGACACTGTAACCAGAGTATTAGGCACTTTCTCACCCTTGCCAGTATTACCGCGAGTGCAACCAGCTTTTAATATTTCGCTGATCATCACGGCTGTTGTAGGTGTTTTTCCAACGCCCGGATCTGCTATCAGCCGATAACGAATTGGGTGACTGACTACATAGTTAATAAATTCGTCAGGAGTCCCAACCATTAACTTAATTTCATCTGCTTTGATAGCTGGCTCCATACGGTAGCTGACCACAATACAGTCGGTTACTTCCAACTTTCTAACAGAAGTAATTTTGAATAGTCCTAACTTTTTAGCAATTGTCTCAGAGTGCTGGTTAATAGCCTCTACAACGGCTTTGGGATGCACAGAGTGCGAATACCCATAACCAATGTCTACAACGCCGTCAGGCTTCACCTGGAACCCTTTAACGCTCAAAGCCAAGCTGATATCACTAAACAGGTTACGGGCTATTTCATTAGCAATTTTCCCGTTGATATCAAAACCAAAGTCACCATACACGGGTTCTACTAAATCACCTTGCAATTCATGCTGTAGTTGACCTACACGCATATTAAGCAGTTCAATCTGCTCTAGATAGTTTTCGCGCTCTTGATCCACAGATTGATTGATTTCATCTAAATTATCGTTGTAGCTACTCGCTAAACTCTTGATAATTTCAGCTTTGCTTTGATGTCCGTGTGCTACTTTCTCACTCCAGTTTTGCAACCTGCTAAATTGTGCTTTGAATCATAATGTGGGAAAAATTTTGAACCATAAATCGAGAAAGAGTTAACGCATTTTCGGACTTTCTCACCAATCCCAACATAAAGCTTTGAATCAAATCATGAGAGAGAGTTAAAAT
>NZ_JAIVFR010000233.1 GCF_020829685.1 Nostoc sp. CHAB 5715
TGTTTACACAAACTGTATGTTGGGGAATTCCAGATATTCCTCTCCCCTCTTCCTTCGCGCCCTTTGCGCCTTCGCGGTTCGTTCCTCCTACCCCAACCTCGAACGTATCCCATAATGCCGATATTGCCAATAATCGCGCAAAATGCGATCGTGGTCAAAACATAAATCACCAGGCACACGCCAATACTCAAAAACTCCTACATCCTTAGCATCATCACCAACCTTGATAATGTTGGGTTTCGTTCCTCAACCAACCTACATTGGAGTTATTTTTTAGGCTTAACCGAAGAGTATTGCGTCAGGTCTACATTTTGATCGCACTCGTATAATACTGTTACGACAGACTGCAAAACATCATTTATGAATATTAAAGAACTACTGCTCCAAGAAATTGAATCATCCTCAGATGTTATACTAGCCCAAACACTAGATTTTTTGCGTTTTCTTAAGGCAAAACCAGGAACCGAGGAAATATCTCTTGACCTGTCAACGGAAAAAAATGATAATACTTCCAATCATAAAACGAAACCGGAAATACAGGAAGCAACACCAATTCTTAGAGGTTCTAAAGCAGAAGACTTGCTAAAATTTGCCGGAACCTGGCAAGGGGATGATTTTGAGGAGTGCTTGCAGCTTGTTTACGAAACCCGTTCTCCGGCTGAATTTTAGTGATGTACCTTTTAGATACCAACCATTGTAGCCGGATCATTTTTGGAGAAACAAACATCATTCGTCGGTTACAAGAACACATTGGTTTAGGGGTTGCAACTAGCGTTATTGTGCAAGGTGAACTCCTTTACATGGTGCAAAAGTCTTCTCAACAAGAAGCAAATCTTCGCTTTGTTAGAACTTTTCTGCAAACCATTGATCTTTATCCCATTAGTGGAGGAGTTGCAGATGTTTACGGTAGCCTCAAAGGAGAAATTGTCGAACATTTTGGCCCCAAAGATAAAGCAAAGCGTAGAAAGTTTACAGTTCAAGATTTGGGTTTTAGCGATAACGACTTGTGGATAGCATCAACTGCTCTGCACTATAACCTCACCGTCGTCTCAGGGGACAGTGATTTTCAAAGGATACAACAAGTACAAGCCTTAGCCTTAGAATCTTGGCTTTGATATCCTCCCAACACCAACCGATTCCTACATAATGTTTACACAAACTGTATGTTGGGGAATTCCAGATATTCCTCTCCCCTCTTCCTTCGCGCCCTTTGCGCCTTCGCGGTTCGTTCCTCCTACCCCAACCTCGAACGTATCCCATAATGCCGATATCGCAAATAATCGCGCAAAATGCGATCGTGGTCAAAACATAAATCACTAGGCACACGCCAATACTCAAAAACTCCCACACCCTTAGCATCATCACCAACCTTGATAATGTTGGGTTTCGTTCCTCTCCCCTCTTCCTTGGCGTCCTTGGCGTCTTGGCGGTTCGTCCCTCTTACCCCAACCTCGGACGTATCCCATAATGCCGATATCGCCAATAATCGCGCAAAATGCGATCGTGGTCAAAACATAAATTACCAGGCACACGCCAAGACTCAAAAACTGCTACACCCTTAGCATCATCCCCAGCCACAGGTTCACCAGTCGCTGTCGCCAAAAACACAATGCTAATGGTATGCTGACGCGGATCGCGATCGGGATCAGAATACACCAGTAATTGTTCAACTAACTCCACCTGCAAACCCGTTTCTTCCTCAGCTTCCCGCCGCGCAGCCACTTCCACCGCTTCTCCATAATCCACAAAACCACCCGGAATAGCCCAACCTAAAGGTATATTATGTCTTTCAATTAACACTATTGGCCGATGAGGTCGATCTATTAGTTCAATGATGATATCAACTGTCGGTGCAGGATTTCGGTAAGTCATAGTTATTAGTCATTAGTCATTGGTGATTGGTCATTGGTCATTGGTCATTAGTCATTGGTGATTGGTCATTTGCAAAGGACAAAGGACAAAGGACAAAGGACAAATAGTTGATTTACCCTGCAAATACTGTTCCGTGATAAATTCGATGCGATCGCATCGCGTATCCATCAGATAATTGCTCTTTCTCATAATTCAGATTAAATATGCCTTTTCCTAGATCCAGTGGCATTTTGCTGCATCCTACCTCCTTTCCCAGTCGATTTGGCATTGGGGATTTAGGCTTAGAAGCCTATCGCTTCATTGATTTTCTTAAAGAAAGCTATCAACAATATTGGCAAGTTTTACCCTTGGGCCCCACTGCATACGGCAATTCCCCGTATATGTGCTACTCGGCAATGGCGGGAAATCCCCTGCTGATTAGCCCAGAAAAACTGCGAGATGAGGGTTTGCTAACTGAAGAAGACTTTGCTAATTTACCAGGATTTCCAGAAGAAAAGGTAGATTTCGAGCAGGTTGTGCCGATTAAGATTGGGCTACTCAAAAAAGCCTGTGAACATTTTAGAACCAATCCTACACCTATCCAGCAGAAAGAGTTTGAAGGTTTTTGCGATAGCAAAGCCTATTGGCTAGATAATTACGCCTTATTTATGGCGCTGAAAGATGACAACGAGAATGCAAACTGGCACGCATGGAAGTCAGAACTTGTCAAGCGTGATCCACAAGCAATGGAGCAAGTACAGGATCGGCTTAATGGAGAGATTTTTTATTACAAGTTTGTCCAATTTGAGTTTTTCCGCCAGTGGTCAGACCTGAAAAGCTACGCCAACATGCGCGGTATTGACATTATCGGCGATATCCCCATCTACGTAGCTCATGATAGTGCCGACGTGTGGGCGCATCCCGATATCTTTTGCTTAGACGAAGAGACTGGAGTTGCTGCCCAAATGGCAGGAGTCCCACCAGATTACTTTAGCGCCACCGGTCAATTGTGGGGCAACCCAGTTTATAACTGGGAAGAATTGCAAAAACAAGACTTTAAATGGTGGGTACAGCGCTTTGAGGCAATGCTGGATTATGTCGATATAATTCGTATTGACCACTTCCGGGGCTTCGAGGCATATTGGTCAGTACCCAAAGGCGAAGAAACTGCCATGAATGGCAAATGGGTGGAAGCACCTGGAGACGCTTTTTTTGAAGTGATTAGAGAGAAGTTGGGCAAGCTACCCGTCTTAGCGGAAGATTTGGGAGTAATTACACCAGAGGTAGAAGCGCTGCGAGACAAGTATGAATTTCCTGGGATGAAGGTTTTACAGTTTGCCTTTGGTTCTGATCCCGGTAATCCATTTTTACCATTCAATTACCCGCGAAATGCTGTAGTTTATACCGGGACTCACGATAATGACACAACTGTAGGCTGGTTTAATTCAGCTAACGAAAACGAAAAGCAAAACCTGTTGCTTTATTTGGGTTCTATCAGCCCTGAGGGCATCCACTGGGATTTAATTCGCCTAGCTTTGAGTTCCATAGCCAATCAAGCGATTATTCCCTTGCAAGATGTTTTGGGATTAGGAAACGAAGCGCGGATGAATTTTCCCAGTGTTGCTGAGGGTAACTGGGAGTGGCGCTATCAAGCAGCAGCTTTGACACAAGAATTAGGCGATCGCTTGAAAGTTCTTACCAGACTCAATGGACGCGCCCCGGAAGCCCAGTAAGGCAAGGGGGCAGGGGGAGATGAGGGAGCAGGGGGAGATGAGGGAGCAGGGGGAGATGAGGGAGCAGGGGGAGATGAGGGAGCAGGGGGAGATGGGGGAGCAGGGGGAGATGGGGGAGTAAGGGGAGATGGGGGAGTAAGGGGAGATGAGGGAGTAAGGGGAGATGAGGGAGTAAGGGGAGATGGGGGAGTAAGGGGAGATGGGGGAGCAGGGGGAGATGAGGGAGTAAGGGGAGATGGGGGAGTAAATGCCTCCTTGTCTCCTTGTCCTCCTTATCCTCCTCATCCTCCTCATCTCCCTCATCTCCCTCATCCTCCTCATCCCCCTCATCTCAAAACTTAGGTTTTGCAGCAATTCTAACTTCTTCCTCTTTACCCGGTTCTCCCATTTCTTTGGCTTTTTCTTGGTTGATGCTCATTAACACGCCACCAGCATTATCAGTTTTCACTGTGAGTTGCTCTTGAGCTTTCCAAATCCGGTGAGTTCCCTCTGGGAGAGTACCCTCAAACTCGATTTTGCCATCGGCTATTACGCGAATCCAAGATGACGCTTTCAAAGTGACACCAATCTGTACAGCCTTTCCCTGTTGGACGGCGCTAAGGGTATCGTTAACTGATTGAACCTCCACTGACTCTTTTATTTGGGCTATTTCTGGTTTAACAATGGACTTTTGTTTTGGGGATGGCTGATTTTGACTATTACTTGCTTGTAGTACCGCGTTATTTAATAACTGAGATAAGCCATTTACAGAGCATACAATTAGCAATATGTAAAGAAAGTAAAGATGAATCGGACGTAGTTGATTAAGGGGTGAATTATTCCCCATACCTTGAGGGTTCACTTGTGCAGAACTGATCGGAAAAGTGCCAGAAAATTCTACTCCATTCAAGCCTAGTGCATCGGCAAATTGCCTGATTAAACCCTGTATATAAACTGGTTCTGGCAGATCGTTTAAATTGCCTTCTTCGATCGCCTGCAATAATCGCTGGGGAATCCTAGTTAATGCAACCATTTGCTCTAGAGATAATCCCTGTTCTTGACGCAATGCCCAAAGTTGAGCGCCCATTTTTGCCAACTTTTCGGCTCGTTCTTGCTCTAATGAGATTGATGGCTGCTTATTATTATTCTTCTTTCTTAGCCATTTCATGACTACTGATACTCCTTAACTCCACAGAATCAATAATTAGGTTGCGTTATCTGATCTTGCAAAAAGTGAATTTCATGATCTTTGAGGGAACGATATTTACCCTCTGACAAAAAAGGTTCTTTTGGAGTTTGTAATTGAATTGGGCCGATAGCAGTCCGATGCAGCTTGATTACTGGGTATCCTAACTGTTGAGCTATCCGGCGAATTTGGCGATTTCTTCCCTCCTGCAAGACTATTTCTAAAAAGCTTTGCTCTGCACGATGTTCTATTAGCTGTACCTTAGCTGGTCTGGTTTTTCTACCCTCCAACATCACACCTTGACGCCACATTTTCAGTACTGTTTCTGAAGGATGTCCTTCTACCAAAACACGATATGTCTTGGAAATACTGTGGCGGGGATGGGTTAGTCCAAATGTCAGATTTCCGTCATTGGTCAGGATTAATGCTCCTGTAGAATCTGCATCTAAACGCCCAACTGGGTGAATACCTGTACCCTCCCGTAATTCTTTCGATAGTAGATCCAGGACTGTTGGTCTGCGGTGAGGGTCGTAGCAAGTCGAAACCACACCTGCTGGTTTGTGCAGCAATAAATATATTAAAGCCGGACGCTGCTTTTTAGATATAGGCTTATCATCAATTGCGATCGCATCTTTTTCGGGATCAACTTTTTGACCTAAATGTGCTAATACCCCATTGATCCGCACCCGTGAGTGCCTAATCATTTCTTCGGCTTCACGACGTGAGGCGATACCCCATTGAGCGAGAATTTTTTGTAACCGTTCCTCCATGTGGAATTGCTTATTTACTGTTAACAATTAAATAATATTTGCATTTTGTAGTGAGTAGGCATAAATGTTACATTTAAGACTTATTTAATTTCTGTTCGGTTGTTAAGCAAATATTCATAAACAGATTCGTTAGATGCCAGAGCAAAATTCCCAAACAACAAATACAAATAAAATCCGCATAATTACGCAAGTAATCACAACAGCCCTAAAGCTCTGGTTGAGAACGCAAGTGAGCGAAATATCGGACTTAGAAGTGGAGATTAAAGCGAGCGATCGCCAAATTCTCTCTGGGCGTATCCCGTCGGTATCTATTTTTGCTACTGATGCAATTTATCAAGGTCTCCTAATTACACAAATTCAATTAATAGCGGAAAATATTCGCATAAATATCGGCTCGGTACTCAAGGGAAAGCCGCTACGACTGTTAGAAACAGTACCAGTAATTGGCGATTTGATCGTAGACGAGAAGGATCTTAATGCTTCTCTCTCATCTGACTTATTATCGACTGCTTTGAGTGATTTGTTGGTTAAAGTTTTACCAACATATTGCCCAAAGTCACAACCAATAAATTGGCAAGAAATTATCCTTGATAACAACCAAATTATACTGCGAGGTATGAGAGTAACCAATAGTGAAACAACTCCTCTAGAGATTTGTCTAAGCTCACAGTTACTCAGTGGGCATGAGTTGCAACTAGCACATATAAAAATCTTGCCCAACCAGGGGGATATATTAGAGGACAATCATGAGTACAATCTGGATCTTGGCTCAGATGTCGATATCCAAGAACTAACGCTGATCCCAGGTAAGCTAGTGTGTCGTGGGCGGATTAACGTTAACCCTTGATGATGACGAATTAAAAATTAAGAAATGCTTACACTCTATTTTAAATGATATGAAGCCTCTCAGGGGATGAGGGGGCAGGGGACAATCCTGCGCTTTGTTTCTATGCCGCTGGGGAATAGAATTCCAAGTTATTGCATTGAAAGGACGATAAACACAATCCTGCGCTTCGTTGCGATCCCGCCTTGGAATAGAATTCCAAGGCTAATAGCTTAAGTCCTCTCAAGAGGACTAAACAAGAATTTTAGTCCACTTAAGTGGACTTGAGCTATTAGCCCGGAACTTAAGTTCTGGGCGGGATGTGGGTCAGTGGAATACTTTAACTGTTACAAAAATGTGGGTAATGACAAGCCCTACAAGGGTTGGGGCTGTTCTTCTGAGGTCTGTATTGAAATCAACTGAAAACCGTTACAGTAGCGGCAACAGTAGTGTCACAAAATAATAAACCAAAGGAGCAGTGAAAATATAACTATCAGTACGGTCTAAAATACCACCGTGTCCAGGGATTAATTGTCCAGAATCTTTGACTCCAGCATCTCGCTTGAGCATAGACTCGGTAAGATCCCCCAAAAGACTAGCAATGCCAATCAGTAAACCCAATGCTAAACCAGTGAAGGGGGATCTGGGCAAGTGCAAATAATAGGCTCCTGCTATGGCTACAGCAACACTTGAAGTAATACCAAAGACAGCACCTTCAACAGTTTTTTTCGGGCTAATATCAGACAGACGGGTTTTCCCAAAGATTTTGCCAATAGTGTAAGCGCCGATATCCGCTGCCCAAATACACAAAAAAGTTAGCAGTGTTGCTGTAAAACCTTGTGGTAATGAAGCAGAATTTGCCTTTTCCCAGAAATCTGTCCAGGTTGTGGGCCAATAACCTCCGAAAGGAAGATTGCTAAAAGTAGCACTATCAATTGCCCGTAATCGCACCCAGTAACTCGGCAAATAACCTACGTAAAATAGCCCCATAATAGAAGCGGAAACATCAGCGATCGTGGCAAATTTGGGTTGAAACAGCAGGTAAAAACAAATAAGTGTGCCTGCTATTGGCATCACAGCATCAGCTAAACTGCCATCAAGGGTGCAAATTACCAACAAAACTTGACTAGCAAACATTGTGGTTTTAGCGGCGGGAGCGATGCCTCTGGTTAGCACCAAATTAAAATATTCCTGTTGACCCAAAAAGATGATAACCGCAAAGATGATGGTAAAGTACCAACCCCCCAAAAGGGTTGCAGAAAGAGCAAGAGCGATCGCAACAATTCCACTAATAATCCGAGACCAAGGCATAGAAGTATTAAATATTGGGCATGGGGCATTGGGCATTGGGCATTGGGCATTGGGCATTGGGGGTTGGGCATTGGGCATTGAGGGTTGGGCATTGGGCATTGGGCATTGGGCATGGGGCATTAATTAATTAGTTATTCTTTCTTCCCCTGCAACGCCAGCTCCCCCTACTTCCTCATCGCTGTTTTCTCCCTTCCTTTACCGCTTCTTTCAATGCCCCATGCCCCATTCCCTAATCCAGTTTCTCACCACTAAGGATAAAAATGGGATCAACGGCGGTAAAGGTTTGAGAAAAGCCACGCGTTTCTAAGCGGTTAACCGCAGACTGGACGACTTCGATATTTCTAGCCCTTAATAGGGAAAAGCTCTGGGAAATAGCATACAGACTTTCTAGATTAGCAGCTGTGGCTACAACCCGACCGGATGGTGGCAAATAATGCCACGCTGCTTGCAAAATATCCTGAATGGGGCGTCCTCCCTCGATGCAAACGCGGTGAGGTGTAACTTTAAGATCATGTAAACACTCTGGGGCGCTACCTTCAATTACTTCGACGTTTTTCACATCAAAGCGATCGCAGTTACGCTTGATCAGATTAGCGACTTCTTCATCCCTTTCTATAGCGATAATCTTTCCGCTTGGACACAATAGCCCCACTTCTACCGGAATTGTACCCGTCCCTGCGCCAATGTCCCACAAAACAGAATCTGATTTTAGTCGCAGTTGGGCAATCAATAGTAGTCGGACTTCTCGCTGACTCAGGGGAATTCCTGGCAAATTTTCAAACAATTCATCGGGAATACCAGGGGTAATATAAGGCCAAA
>NZ_JAIVFR010000234.1 GCF_020829685.1 Nostoc sp. CHAB 5715
GCTGGATTTTCAGTATCTATGAAAATTGAACACGTTCATTTCTATGTAGAAGACGCCAAAGTATGGCGGAATTGGTTTGTACACCATCTTGGTTTTCAAGCAGTAGCCGATCGCAGCATTTTATTTCACACTCGCACAGAAGTGGTAAAAAGTGGTGCTGTTTGTTTTTTTCTATCTTCACCACTCTTACCCACAAGTCCAGTAGCTGAGTTTTTGCGTCAATATCCACCTGGTGTGGCAGATGTCGCTTTTGCTGTCGAAGATGTAGAAAGCGCGATCGCACTAGCTCAAAAACACGGTGCTACAATCCTACAACCCACCCAGGAACGCCAGGTGGGTACGGAATTCCTCAAGTGTGGCAAAATTGCCGCCTGGGGTGGACTGACTCATACATTGATCGAAAGGTCATTAGTTTTTGACAAAGGACAAATGACTAATGACAACACTTTTACCGCCATAGATCACATAGTGTTAAACGTAGCAGTTGGTGAATTAGAAAATGCTGTCGCTTGGTACGAAAATATCCTAAATTTTCAACCCCAGCAGGCTTTTAAAATTAAAACCAATCGTTCTGCTTTACACAGTCAAGTGATGGTTTCGCACAACGGCAGCGTCCAATTGCCAATTAATGAACCAGCTTCCAGCAATTCCCAAATTCAGGAATTTTTAGATGTCAATCGGGGGCCGGGAATTCAACATCTTGCTTTGCGGACGACTAATCTTGTGAGTGCGATCGCTAAATTTCGTGCCAGTGGTTTATCGTTACTCTCAGTTCCCCAAAGCTATTACACGCAACTAAAACAGCGTCCAGGACTGCCTCTATCACCCCAAGAACTGGAAGCGATCGCTCAACAGGAAATTCTAGTGGATTGGCAAGAATATACTCCTTTAGAGGGAGGAAATATCGCGCCCTTATTACTACAAATTTTTACCCAGCCAATATTTGAACAGCCGACATTTTTCTTTGAGTTTATTGAACGCCGTTTCCAAGCTCAAGGTTTTGGCGAAGGTAACTTTCGCGCCTTATTTGAAGCCATTGAAAGCGAACAAATCAAACGCGGTACTCTGCAATGATACCTGATTACAAAATATCAATTGAAATTCAGCTAGACTCCAAACAAGTTGATTTTATAGATAAGCAACTTCATGATTTCAATGTAGGCAAAATTGGAGATTACCAATATACGCCACTGTTTCTATTACTTCGTGATTCAAAAAAAAATGTCGTGGGCGGCTTGGAGGGTTTTATCGGCTTGGGATGGTTCCATATCGCTACCCTCTGGGTTGCAGAGGAGTTAAGAGGTTATGGATATGGAAAAGCACTTCTTTTAGCAGCAGAGCAAGAAGCTATTAATCGTGATTGCTTAAACGCATATCTTTTTACTTACAGTTTCCAAGCTCCCAAATTTTATCAGCACTTGGGGTATGAAGTTTTTGGAGAGTTAGAAGATTTTCCTCCACGCCATCGTCGATACTTTCTTAAAAAGAGTTTACAAAAAAATCCTTAGCTAAAACTTGAGACTCTCGGAAATTGGCAGCCATTAGGGTGCGCTATAGCGAAATGCCTAATGCACCGTCCAATAGATCCTGAGATTGCTGGAGCATTTATATATTGTTTTGGTTACTCTGGGTACTTAACGGTAATAGAAGTAGGCATGGAATTAATTACATTGTTATTAGGACTTACGCACGCTCTACGAATTCTTGGCGTTCTTGGCGTCTTGGCGGTTCGATAAATTAAGCTTTTGGGCGATTTTTGCGTAAGTCCTATCTAGAACGAAATAGCCCTGGTATTTGATTACGTGAAAAAATCAGTACACCCCGAAAAGGCTTCTTCCCCACTCCCCACTCCCCACTCCCTACTCCCTGTCTACACAAATAATTTCAAAAATCAAAGCGGACTGCTATAGATTGTAATTATTGTGCCAAAAGCGATCGCACACAAACTCTATATATGTAGAGATATATTGCATACCAAGCCTTTGTTTGAGTTACTTGCCTAAACCCTTCTAGAATAAAAACTATTGTAGGGAAATTTTATTACTAAACTTGCTTTTATTCTGGGAGGTATGATGAGCCGTCCAATAATTCTTGGTATTGTAGGCGACAGCGCTGCTGGGAAAACAACACTAACGCGAGGAATCGCCCAGGTACTCGGCCCAGAAAATGTTACGCTGATATGCACAGATGATTATCACCGTTACGATCGCAAACAACGTGCAGATATTGGCATCACCGCTCTCCACCCGGACTGCAACCACTTAGATATAATGCAGCAACACCTGTCGTTGCTACGCACAGGACAACCGATTCTCAAACCAGTTTACAGTCATAAAACCGGCACATTCGAGCCACCGCAGTATATCAAGCCAAACAAATTCGTGATTATTGAAGGATTACTCGGTTATTCTACCCGTGCTGCTCGTGATTCTTACGACGTTAAAGTTTACCTTGCACCTCCTGAAGACCTACGCGCTAAATGGAAAGTTAAGCGGGATACCCAAAAGCGAGGCTACACAGATGAACAGGTATTAGCAGAATTAGAAAAGCGTGAACCAGACTCAGCACAATTTATTCGTCCGCAGCGGCAATGGTCTGATATAGTCATTAGTTTCTATCCACCTATCGGGGAAGATGATGAAACTAATGGACATTTAAATGTGCGTTTAGTACTACGTCCGACAATTCCCCACCCAGATTTTACCCCGATTATCAACTCTACCTATGGTAATTCTGACTCAGCGATCCGCTTGGGGCTAGACAGGGATATGAGTAAGCCGGTGGATGTCTTAGAAGTTGATGGTCATGCAACCTTAGAACAGGTGAATAAGCTAGAGCATATTATTTGTTCTGATATGCCCCATTTACGAAGTATTTGCGATCGTGAAAGTAATCCCGAACTGGGTAAAATTGCTGGTACAACTGGTGAGACAATTCAGAGTTATCCTCTGGCACTCACCCAGTTAATAATTACCTACCACATGCTCAAAGCAACGCAAATTTATCAATAACTGGGATAGGGAGTGGGGAGTGGGGAGTGGGGAGTAGGAAGTAGTGTTGTTCCATCAATTTACAGCTATTTTCAGGTAAATAGACTACGCGGTAGGGGTTTAGCAATGCTCATACGTGTCAACTTAAGCTAAAAGTAGCTTAACTGTTAGCTTCCTCACCCGCCTCGAACTAAAGTTCAAGGCTCATAGCTAAAGTCTACTGAAGTAGACTAAAAATTTTTGGCTATATTTAGTCATCTTCAGATGACTTCCGCTATTAGCAAGGAACTGAAGTTCCTTGCGGGACATGGCTTTTACGCTAAGTTGACACCAATGAGCAATGCGCTTTACCCCTACAACAGATGTGGTTCAAATACATGAAAACTGCTGTAAAGACGAGTTAACCAAAATGAGGGCAGCACTGAGGATTTCATAGTTGGTCATAATCCAACGCCTTAGCTTGTCCCTCAGCGATTTCTTGTTTAGCACGCACTGCAGCAGCTACACCGCTTTTGTTGCGTTCTCTGGAAAGATTCGTTCCACTGAACTTCATCTTGTAAGTCATTAATGTATTCTCGAAGATGCTCTGCAACTCTATCCTGTACCTCAACAGATAAAGACTCCATCATCTTCACTACAGTAGCGATCGCGGAGGATGACATGGTGTGCTGCTCTTATATAAAATTCTTTTATTAAGCTAGCATCAATTGCAGCTTAGTTGAACTTTGGCGTGAGAATTAGGCGATGCTTACTTTGCTAACGGCTAAATGATAGAGAAAATTTCCTAAAATTAAAGATTTTCTCAAATAAAGATGATTTTGAGAGCAAACAAGGGATAACTAAGAATAGTTCCATCTTTGATGACTATTCTCTAAGTTTTCTATGACCTATTGCCTCAGAATTGCCGACCTTCCTACAAATGAGCGTCCGCGTGAGCGATTAATGACGCATGGTGCCAAAATTTTAGCCACAGCAGAATTAATTGCAATTCTTCTAGGCACTGGTCAAGGCCCAGGAAAACTATCGGCTGTGGGTTTGGGACAATATATTTTGAGCGAATTAGGCAAACACCAACGCGATCCTTTAGCAGTTTTGCGAGAAGTTAGTCCTGCTGAGTTGATGCAAATTTCTGGTGTTGGCCCGGCGAAGGCGACAAGTATCTTAGCAGCAATTGAATTGGGTAAACGCGCCTTTCAATCTCGGCCTAATGACGGCACATTAATTGATAGCCCACTTGCTGCTGCTGCTACCCTCAGTCAAGATTTGATGTGGCAGATACAAGAACGTTTTGCAGTGGTGCTATTAGATGTTAAGAATCGCTTATTGGGTACGCAAGTAATTACCATTGGCACAGCAACCGAAACCCTAGCCTCTCCCCGTGATATTTTTCGAGAAGTTATTCGTCAAGGTGCAACGCGGGTAATAGTTGCTCACAACCATCCTTCTGGAAACCTTGAACCCAGCCAGGAAGATATAGAATTGACGCGTCAGTTGTTAGCTGGGGCGCAGCTTTTGGGCATTCCGGTACTAGATCATCTGATTTTAGGTAATGGCAATCATCAGAGTTTACGGGAAATAACAACCTTGTGGGATGAGCATCCGCAGGGGGATTAGCGAAAGAGCAGGGGCAATACGGTTCAGTTAGAGCTAAAAACCTGATTTTGCGTAGGTTGGGTTGAGGAACGAAACCCAACATTCTCTCGGCTTTGTTGGGTTTCGCAAAGCCTCAACCCAACCTACAATTATCCTTAACCCAAGCGTATTGAGAGCAGGGGAGCAGGGGAGCAGGGGGCAGGGGAGAAAGATATGCTCATTCCAAAAGCAAAAAGGGTTTCAGAGCAAGTAAATTTATTTATGACCAAAAGCAAAAATATTTATTTTGAGCGTCAAGTGCCACGAGAAATAATGCGTCCAAGTTTTTCAGAGCAAATAAATCCCATCTGAGAACTACTGCACTCAGTGGTGGGTAGTTTCCACAGGCTCCTTCGGTTGTGTGTGGGTTGGCTTTTGTTTGGTTCTCGGCGGGATTACGTATGCTACTGCACCAACCCCAACCATTCCACCGCCTATGATATACATAATATTTCTAGTGAAGTATTGGGAACCGATATATCCAAAAGTGATTGCTGCCACTGTTGTGACGATCATTTGAGGTAGTTTCATATTTAAAATGCCGTTGTTTGCTTAATGAATAAAGGAGTCTTTGGCAATTGGTAAGCTGTTACGCAAATAAGATTGCACATCAACTGGTGAGGTTGTCCAAAGTCATTTGTCCTTTGTCCTTGGTAGACACAAATGACTAATGACTAATGACTAATGACGGTCTACACGGAGTTTGTGCAATATGTAGGCGCGTTAGCTTACTATTCATTGATTTGTCGCTGAGGCTTTTCACCGAATGAGGCACTAGCAACAAAGCTGGAAAAGCCAACAAGCATCCAGCCGAAGCAGATATGTTTTCGTATCTGCCATTCATGCTTTTTACTGAGGGAAACTGATTTTGTGTTCGCCTCAATAATCTCTAACCCCCAACACGAAAGCGTGCCTATCCCAAATAAGCAACTACTGGCAATAGAGGCAACCGCGATTGTGTTTAGAATCCGAACAGTAAAATTTGGATTTCTCACAAGAGGCTTTTGCTGACGGCGATTACGGAGCAGGGCTAATTCGTCTGTGCGTAGACGCAATATATGCTCTTGTTGAATCAGAGGATAAGCAATTTGTTGATTATTAGTCATTTGTTGTCACCAGCATCTAGTTTTAATAGCATCCATATCAGTGAACACATGATAAACTTCCGTTACAGGTTGTACTACATTCCACAGGGGGGTATCAAATTTTCTTTGGTAAGAAGTTAGAGGTAATTGCACTAATAAGGCTATCAATTTTAATTTTTAAACTGGTATTTTTTGAGTAATTCTTTGACTTGAGCAGCTACCAAAGGATGTGGATCTTTTTGTAACTGGGGGAGGATTTGCAGGAGAACGCGATGTGAAACCATATTTAAGTATGCGATCGCAGCTTCTCTAACAAAGCCTGTTGGATGACGCAAACTCACTAAAATCTCAGAACTTGTCAGTGGCGTACGAGTCGCTTGAGCAAAATGAAAACAGCAGGCTAGACACCAGTCAGAAAGGAAGTTACCCAACATCAGCAATCTGTGGAGGCGATCGCTAACTATCATATTTTCATATTCTACAATCTTAGCTTCTACCAGATGTTGCAATTTTTCTGGCTGCGGTCGGTTATCTAAAATATTCAGCAACAGAGATTTTGAAGACAAAGTTATGGTATGCTCTAGGATTTCTAACCCTCGTGCTAAGTTTACCACTGAGAGCGATCGCAGATTAAATGTTGCTGCCTGCATCTTTTCTGGCGAGTAAAGCAGTTTCAGTAGCAGTAGCAGCCGCTCTTTGACATCCAATTCCAATTCTAAAAGGGCGCGTTGCAATAACTCAGAGACAATCACAATCCTCTGGCTAGATTGATGATTTTCTTTTTCGTCTAGTGTTTTCAAGTCTATATATGCGGCGTAAATCTCGCCTAAAAACTTTAATTCCTGCTCAATTAAATTTTCTACCCGACTTTCATAAAATCGATCCGCTAAACCTTTAATTCCTGGTTGTTTTTGTATTTTTAGTAAGCTGCGAAGAATATGATCCCTAGTTGTACCCCAAGATGTTTCCAACTTTTCCCATAAAGTTTCCAATGCTTCCTGACTACCAATTTGAGCAATGGTACGCCAAGCATACATTCGCACTACTTCTGGTTTGTAAATATTGGTAGCTACCCGCAACAGCATCTCTATAACTTCATTCTCTAGTCGTACTAAAGCTGACATTGCTGTAGTGCGGGTTGATTTGTAATAAAGTGCTGCTATCAGTGCACAATAGTACTCTTCTAAATGGGTTGCTGCAATCATATCCAATACGGCACAGCGCACCCGTAACGACTCATCTTGTAACAAATTCGGGATGTGAATCCGCAACGCCTGCAAATAAACTGCTTCTCTAAGCGCTCTAACTCCATTTACCCGTTCCCGTTCTTGCTTATGAGTCAACATCCGGCGCATGGTTTGGGTAGCTGCTACCTTTTGCATGGGCGTTCCCTGACGTAAGACTAAAGCGGCGGCGGTGGCGCGGATGAGTGAGTTATGTCGGGGGTTCAGGTATTCTTCTAGGATGCTTAAATTGGGATTTGGTTCAGCTAGCCAAATGTAGCGCAGCGCTAGGGCGAAAACTTCGGAGTTAGTTTCTTGGGGTTGTTCTAGCAAAGGACGGATGGCGGATAGATAAGCGGGATTTGCACCTGCTATCAGCATGACTTCCAAACTTTGGCGCTGCAAATCTGGGGTTAACTTGACTAACAGAGGTGCTAAAACTTCCGCACATCCTTGGGGATCAATTTGGGCTAAAAGTTCAATACAAGAGCGTTTATCTGCCTCGCTGCCTTTTTCTCCCAAGGCTTTGACTACACCTTGCTTGAAGAATCGTAAGCCGACATTGGTTGCACTCAACTGGCCCCGTGCCACACTCAAGACTAACAGTTCAACATAGCGCGATCGCAATTCCCAAACTACTTTTAAACAGGTGCCAGCTATCAGCATTGTTTCTGCTACTAACACCCACTTTTCCAACGGTACGGGTATAAACTGCCCACAAAACAATATAGTTGCAAAAATTAGCACTCCTGTCAAACCTGTAGCGATCGCTTCGGCGGTTCCGCCAGATAAAGTCTGCATCCGGCTGCGAATTGCCTCTGGAATCGGTTGGTACAGAATGGGGCCGCTACTCATGACAAAGGTGTAGCGCAGAAGTTCATCGCAGAATTTGACAATTATTAGTCCCCAAAAAAAGCTTTGTGATTGGATGGCGGGAATTAAATAAAATAACACCAGCACTCCTGGTAGTGAAAAGCCGACGGTGATTGGTAAAAGCGTCGCTGTGAAAAATACCCCCATCCGTTCGATGAGTCGGCTGGAAATAAACCACTGCAACAACAACTCACACAGTCCCAACGTCCCACCGAAAAGACCTAAGAAGCTGGCGAGTTCTCGGTCGCCCAAATTAGATTGGAGTTCGCGTAGATATTGAAAATCTATTAACAACCCAATGACTTGTAACAGACCGACAAAAGCAAATAGCTGCCAAACATAGCGCTTCAGGGGACTTTTAATAAAACGCTGTCGTGAAGCTTGTTCTTCAGTAACTAGTCTTTGTGGGGTTTCAGGAAAAGCCGCTCGATAGTGATGAGTTAAATAGAATAAAATCCCCGATCCGAATAAAATTACTATACAGGCGATGAGGATGATCTTATTCAGCGTGGCGTATTGCACTAGCCAAGGCAAACTAAAGCCACTGATCACATCTGCGACTAAAAGCCCACTACTTACCAGTGGGTAAGTCCGTTTAATCTCCCGAATATTAAATATTTTGAAGGCAATTAATACTTTTAACAACTGCGATCGCCCTGAGAAAG
>NZ_JAIVFR010000235.1 GCF_020829685.1 Nostoc sp. CHAB 5715
CTGTCTTTCCTGGATGGTGTTTTGGAGATCCGAAGAATGCCTGGAGAACCCCACGAAACTGTTAAGAAGAGAATTGCCGCATTATTAGAACTTTACCTGCTCATGGCAGGGTTTGACTTTACTCCAACTGGGTCAATGACCTTAGAAAGTGAATCGGGTGCTGTCAAGCGAGAGGCGGATGAATCTTATAAACTTGCCCCTGGTCGAGTGCGTCCCGATTTAGCGATTGAGGTGGTGTTTACCAGTGGCGGTATCAACAAACTCGAGGCATACAAGCGGCTGTTGATTCCAGAAGTGTGGTTCTGGGAAGATGGCGTATTAGAAGTTTATCACCTGCGTCAAGAGGGCAACGCGCTTCACTATGAAAGGGTTTTCAGTAGTGAAGAGGTCAAAGGAATTGATTTGGATTTGTTGTTACGCTGCATTAATATGGTGAATCATGTTGACGCCATCAAAACTTTTCAGCAGGCGCTTCAGAAATAGCTGGTAATTTCTGCTAAACCTAATAATCTCAAAAATTTGGTTAAAAAGATTGAGGCGATCGCTTAATCAAACTAATCCTTACCGAAGCTACTATTTTTCGCCCGTGTAAAGTGGTGCGCGTAGGCGTATCCCACCGCAGGCATGGCACGAATCGACGGATGCAAAAAACCTAAATTTGATAAACCGCAACTTGTACTAAATATTTTCACGCAATTTGCTTTTAGGGATCCAAATTACGTGGTTTTGCGGTCGTTATTGTAGCATTTAATAGCTAATCTAAAAAAAGGCACTGAGACAAGACAACGCTGACTAATTAGTTAACTCCTTTATGCTTTACCGTTTAGCGTTAACCTCTAGCCTAGTGCTGGCAAGTGCATTTAGCGTGCAGGCATTCGCTCTAGATCAAGCTGTGCTAGCTCAAAGTGCAGATGTTCCTTTCAGTGGAATAGTTCCAGTTGAAGCTACCTTTAGTCCTCCTGCCCCTGGCACTGCTGAACCAACTATTTCTAGCGGTTCTGGTGGAATTCCAACAAAGTTTGAATCACAAACTCCTGCCACAATCGGTGTGCAAACCAGCACATCTGCCACCATCTCTGTTTCGCCCCCCAGGCTTGTATCTGGGCCTAGTGCCGATCCATCTGGGACAACGCACATTGGGTTTTTAAAATTTGGTTCGACCAACCTTCGCAGTGATGTTAGCAGTGGGAGTGGAATTTTGCCGCCAGGTAACACCAATTTAGAGGTGGGTTTATTCGTAGAGCGACCAGTAGCATTTACGCCGGGAACTTATACCTACGTTGTTACCTTAACCATCGCACCATAACTGTTTTCTCCAACCCTTATTTATTTGAGAAGGATTTAAAAATGATTCGTCGTTCTTTATTAACCGCTGCTTTGATAATTGTTGGTTCTACTGCTCTTGCACCCAAAACAATGGCACAAACTGCTGATGTTCCGTTTACAGCAAATGTCGGTGGTGTCTGCAACTTCGATCAAATTATCCCTGGTAGATTGGGACTCAACCAACCGACTAACGCAACTGCATTAGCGGCAGGGTTTCCTGGAGGGTCATTTGGTAGGGTTGTTGTTAGCTGTAACCAAGGTGCCAGAGTAAGTATATCTCAGCCGCAGCAGACCGGAGGTTCTGGGTTTACACCTATTTTCTCTGTCGGGGAGATTTATTCACCTTTTGGCGGTACGAATTCTCAAGCTGGTGGTTTTCTGGGCCTACCTCCTGGTGGCGGTTTGCCCTTAGATATAAATATGGTAGTAGATAAAGGCAGTCCTCTTGTTCCCGGAAACTACAGCTATGTAACAACATTGACTATCGTACCATAGTCTAAAATTTTTCCAGTTTACCTTCAGATTGCTTGAGAAAAATAGTTGCTGAATATCTTGTCGCTAGAGACTAAATCTTCAAGCGGCAAGATATTTTTCTCATTACCCATAGATAAAATAAGTCTGCTTTTGGGAACTATAAATCAGGAATTAAATTTACAATCCTGCCATAGTTATAAATATGCTCAATAAAAATTGGCGCTCTCTAGCTGCTGTTAGTGCTGGTTTATTCGCCCTAGTTTTGTTTCCTGGTGCTGCTAAAGCACAAATGAGCGTTTCTCCTCTGGTGATTGAAGCTAAGGCGGAACGCGGACAAGCCCAAGGAATGATTACGATTTCCAATACCAGTAAGACCCCTTCTCGGATTCGGATCTATGCTCAACCTTTCACATATAGCCGCGATGCAGGGTTTCAAACCTTATCCTCTAGTCCCACTGACCTAACAAAATATCTGCAATTCTCACCGCGTGAGTTGACTGTCAAACCAGGAGAAGTTCGGCGGGTGCGCCTCATCAGTCGTTTGGCTCCTAATTTACCTGACGGGGAATATCGAGCGGTAGTGTTTAATGAAACTCTCAATGAATCCAAAGATGCCGCTGGTAATAACGTTACTTTGGTGGCACGAATTGGCGTGACATTCTATGTCAGAAAAGGCAACCTTTCTCCTCAACTAGCAGTTGATAGTGCCAGCTTTAATCCAGAGCAAAAACAAATTCAAATCTTAGTTCGCAATAGCGGTCAAGCAACTGTTCTCCCCAGTTTAAATTGGACTTTACGCCAAGGACAAACTGTTGTCAAAACTGGCCAGATAGATGCTAATGCTGTGGTGGCAAATAGCGAGCGCAATTTATTATTAAATTATCCCACGAAAGACCAACCAACCCTAGCTCCGGGTCAATATCAGCTAAGTGGTGAGTTGTTATGGGGTGAAGACACTAAAAAAAGTAAGTTGCCCTTCAATCTAAATATTACTATTCCCACACAAAAGGCTGCATCACAGAAGAAGTAGCTTCTATAACAATTCGTAATTCGTAATATCGATAATTTTGTTTGGTGCATGGGAATTATATGTTTGTAGAGACGTTGCATTGCAACGTCTCTATTTTTATAGTAAATTTTACTGAGAAGTTAAAAATTTGTGCAACTTCGGTTATTAACTAGTAGAGGCAAATCTCTGCTGGGCGCCATCGCTCTTATCTGTCAAATTATTATCACTCCAGCTAAGGCAGATACCCCTGCAATTTCCAATCCACAAACGCCTACAACTGCCCAATTAGCTAAGGATTCCGAATTTAAAGTTTTTCCCGTAGGATTGAATGTAGGCAACCGCAATGTCAATCCTAGCGTTTTGGTGCGTGGTCAAGAAGATGGTTCCCAACCAATTGATTTTGCAAATTGGCTGTTACCCTATGATGCTGTAATTCAAGGGTTGAAATTAAATGTCACCACTTTACCAGACGGTCAATTAGAAGTGCGATCGCCTGGTGTTGTGACTCGCATTGATCCAAAAAAACTTCGCACCGATCCAGAATTAGGATTAGTCTTTAAAATTCAAGATTTACAAACTCTATTTGGCGTAGCGGCGAAATTTGACATCAATGAATACGCCATTGTTTTGGATGTTCCAGGGCTAGATCAATCTACTGGCAAACTAGTAGAAACAGAAACTCCGATTCAACTAGAAGGATTACCACACATTACACCTAAAAAGTTTAATGTTGCAGCAATTGAACAAAAGGTAAATGCTAGCGGTAGTGCTACCAGATCAACAAGTTATAGAGGTGATTTCCTTGCTGTTGGTAGTGCTTTCGGTGGTTCGTGGTTCATCCGTACCGATCAACCAAATTTACAAAATCAGCAAACTTGGAATATTGCGGAAGCACAGTTTCTCAGACAAACTAATTCAGCTGATTATTTTGTCGGTTCCCAGCCAACTTTTTGGCAAGCCCAAGGAACAGGGGACTATTGGGGTTTTACATCCATTCAACGACAGGGATTTATACCACCTCAACCCTTTGGTGGTTCTTCTGATCCTCGTCAACGTTTACAAGCAGATGCTATTGGACGTACAATTTCTGGTAAGGCTGAACCAGGTACATTAGTGCGGTTGGTGCAAGGTTTTGGCGATCGCGTGATTGCCGAAATTTTAGTTGATTCTTCTGGCATTTACCGCTTTGAAAATATTAAAATTCAAAATCAATTTTTGGGTAACAATTATCGCGTCTTGCTGTATCCCCAAGGGCGACTCACCGCACAACCAGAAATTCAAGAGGCTACTTTTTCTACAGTGCTAGGACAATTACCAGCAGGTGCTTCAGGATTAATCGTTTCTGGTGGGTTACGACGGAATTCTTTGGGAAATCAAAGTCTGTTGGGCAACTTTTCTGACTTTCGGGGGGGAATTGCAGGGCGTTGGGGTTTATCGGAAAATCTGACAGTAGGCTTAGGTGGAGTGTACGACGAATCGCCTAGAGCCTTAGCAGAATTATTTTGGCGTCCGGGAAAGTTACCTTTGCAGGTAGCAGTTTCAGCACTGACGGGTAATAAGTGGGATGTGAACACAGATATTCGCTACAATCCATCATCCAACTTGAGTGCTGCATTTACTAGCGATCGCTTGTCTAGCCGTTTTAATTTAGATTGGCGAGTTTCTCCTCAATTCACCTTATTCACAACTACTGACACTGGTGATGCAACATCTGGCGGAATGCAAATTAACTTGAGTGGGAAAGATGCCTTTACCTTTGCCCGTGTCAGCTTAGATACTAAAAACCGCCTGCGCTGGAATTTGCTGCAACGTCTCGGTAGACTAGAATTAACGCAACGCGGTAACGAAATTGGCACTTTGTCGGAACTGAGTTACAGCTTGTCTAAAAACCGCTTTTCTAATAGTGGCAGTTCACTACTGTTAAATTATGAAACACAGAATCAAAATCGCAGCGACAACTTGCTAAGTGTGAGTTGGCGCTATCGTTCACAACAACAGGCGATTGATGGTAGTTATCGGTGGGAAGCACAATTAGGTTATGGCATTGGTTCTCAGGGTAGGGGACTACTAGCCACATTATCAACAACAGTTTTACCCGGTTTGCTATTACGGGTGCGTTATCAAGGTGTATCGCCGATTTCCGATGAAGCAACTTTCAGCATAGATTTAGCTTCTAGCCTGAATCTACAAGGGGGTATTAGTCCAGGCGATCGCCGTTCTAGTTACTTGCGTACACAAGGCGGACTGCTAATTAAGCCATTTTTTGACCGGAACAATAACGGCAAACAGGATGGAGGCGAAGAAGTTTATACAGATAACGCTGATTTATTGTTGACTCTGAACAATAAACCTCTTAAGTCATTTTTACCACAAATCCAGGGCGATCGCACCTTAGTTCGGATGTCTCCTGGCATTTATCGCCTCGACCTCGATCCAGCAGGTTTACCTCCTGATTGGCAGGCGGCGGTTGAGTCTTCTGCCGTTGATGTGATTGCTGGTAGTTACACCCCTGTGATGATTCCGCTAATTCGTTCTTACACGCGATCGGGGGTAGTCACGGATGCTCAAGGTAAAGCGATCGCAGGCGCACGAGTAGAAGCTATACAACCAGATCAAGGGACTCGGCGTTTTTCTGTTACCAACGGTGCTGGAGTCTATTATTTAGAAGGCTTGGCACAGGGTAAATACACTCTACAAATCAACGGTAAATCTGCTGGTAGCTTGAAATTGGAAGAGTCTTCTGAACCATTCCAAGAGCTTAATTTGCAACAGCCCTCAATCCCCTAACGCGATCACGGTACAATCCAGAGGTTTTGAATGTGGTAGCAATGGCTTTAGGTTTTGCGATCCTATTAACCCGATTAGGAGAAAAACGTGTTACGGCAATTACAGTAGAAGTAGGAATTCAAAATGGGACTCTGGCGATCGCTTCTACACCTACGCTGCTGAATACTCCCACAATGGCCATTCCTGGGGCAATTTATGGTCTGCTAATGTTTGTAACTGGTGCTGGATTTGCTTGGTGGGCTAGTCGTCGCCAAAGCTTGTTGAAAGCATAAAAGTAGTTTGCCTCATTGCCAAGTCTGGTTGTCCAGTGGTTGAAAGTATCTCCATACAAGCTACACTTTCATTCCTTTGCTAACTTGTAAAGTGGAATAGGAAGTCGAAGAGAGCATCAAGAACATACATGTACGTACTAATTGGTGGAGCAGGCTTAGTCGGCTTAAGTTTGGCGCAAAAACTGGTAGAACTGGGACATACTGTTGCCGTAATTGACATTGACCCTATCGCTTGCCGCTATGCCCGTGAACAAGTAGGAGCAATGGCTTTTGAAGGCAGTGCTGTAAGTACAGAAGTATTGTTAGAAGCGGGGATTCGCAAAGCCGGTTCCTTGGCAGCTGTTCTGAGAAGTGATGCCTTAAACTTGGCAATGGTAACTCTTGCAAAACACTACGGTGTCACCCATATTTTGAGTCGGATGCGCCACCCCGATTTTGCCGAACCGTTGCGTATCGCTGGAGCTAACCATATTATCAGTACTGTTGAACTATCAGTTTCAACAATGGTGAATGCCATTGAGTATCCGCAAGTGGAATCAATGATGCATTTTGAGCAGGGACAGATTGAGGTTCTGAAACTTTCCATCCCCAACAATTGCTATGTTGCTGGTCGTAGCGTTGCCGAAATTGCTCAGGATTCCCAATTTCCTAGTGGTTCGCTAATTATTGGCTATCAACCCCATCCCCACGAAGATTTGATGATTCCTAACGGTAGTACAATACTAAAACCTCATTCAACTGTGCTGATTGTGACTAAACCAGGATCTTTACATCAAGTCATTGATTTTATTGAACAAAAATGTTGAGCGTAGTTCCTAGCTAAACTCTTTATTAAGTGGGGTTAGCTACACATTTAACAATTCAAAAATAAAAAAATTGGTGTAAATAGTTTTGATGAAGCTGTATCGATATATTTATTTAGCGATCGCTGTTATTCTTCTTGCATCTTGTGAATCAACAAATATTCCACCAAAGTCACAACCCGATGCCATTCAAGCAACCCCATTGCAAAAAGTTGTGACGCTGGATAATAATTTTAAGATAGCAAGCAGTCAAACTGTTTATATTCCTGTTTATTCTCATATCTATCATCACAATCGGCAGGAGATTTTCGAGTTAGCAGCTACGCTCAGTATTCGGAATACAGACTTGACTAATCCGATCGTCATTACTTCTGTGCGCTACTATAACTCAGAAGGGAAACTAGTTAAACAGTATTTAGAGCGCCCTATTCAACTTGATGCACTGGCTTCTACAGATTTTTTTATCAATAGAAATGATACCAGTGGAGGTTTAGGCGCAAACTTTATTGTCGAGTGGGTAGCCCAAACAGAAATATCCGAACCGATAGTGGAAGCAGTCATGATTGGTACTGACTTTCAACAAGGAATTTCTTTTATCAGTCCTGGTAGGGTAATTAAAAGTCAAAATAACTATAAGCGATCGCCTTTAAAATAATTCGTAATTCGTAATTCGTAATTCGTAATTAAGTTTTTCCTCGTTTCCTTGTTCCCATGCTCCGTATGGGAATGCATTCATTGAGTCAGAGACTCAATATCTAACTAGAGGCAGCAGATTCTAATCAGCCAAAGCTCAAAGGTTCACTCACGAAGCTCAAAGGTTCATCGACAAAGCTCAGACTATCCCCAATACTGTTCGGTTAAGCATTTCTAACTTGGAATTGGGTTTTGGGAAAAGGTTACTGGGTTTGGGTTAAAGGTTTTTCTTTCCCCTTTCCCCCTTAACCGAAAGGTATTGAGACTATCCCCAGTCCCCACATCCCTAATCATCTTCTAATTTCAACAATTGTTCATCAAGAGCTTGTATCCGCCCGCGCACAATTTCTTCTGAGAGAATTCGCTTCCGCATTGCCTCATTGAGCGCTCCTTTTTCTGCCAGGAGTAAACGCCGGCGAATGGCATCAAGTTTACTGCTGTTGCCACTTCTGCCTTCCAACTCATCAGGACGACGATTATAAAGTTGCCGCAGTGTCTTTTCTGCACCAGCAATTCGCACCTGATAAGCTGAACGCATCTCTTCATAAACGGCTTTTGGTAAGACCCCTGATTTCAACAGACTATCTAATTCATCTTGTGCTGCTTTACCCGTCATCAACTGGGCTTGCAATTCTTCAACCTGTTGTTGAGCTTCTGAAAATTTAGATAATTTTAAGCGTTTTACCACCCAAGGCAAACTTAAACCCTGTCCCACTAACGACACCAGCACACAGCCGAAGACTATAGCTATCAGAACTTCTCGCCCTGGCAGTGTGGTAGGTAAGCTCAACGCCAGAGCCATTGAGAGTGAACCTTTGATGTTGCCTAAAAACAGTAAATGTTGCCAGCCTAGCGGAATTGGGCGGTCAATCCACCGAACGCCTGCTAGTAGAGGATAGACTGTAAGAACTCGCCCGACTTGATAAGCCAAAACTGCAAGTAGAATTGCAGGTAAAGTTTTCCACAGCGTTACCAAGTTTATTTGTACACCAATCAACAGAAAAATAAAAGTGTTGACGGTAAAACTGGCATATTCCCAAAAACTCAACAAGGTGATGCGACTAGAAGCAGA
>NZ_JAIVFR010000236.1 GCF_020829685.1 Nostoc sp. CHAB 5715
CAAGAATTAGCAACGAAATCGAAACGCTCCGCACGACAGGAAATAGATCATGCGATCGCAGTAATGAACACCTGGGAGAAAACCAAGGGTGGTTGGACGAACCTGATGCAGCGCTATCAGCAAGCAGGATGGCGGCGGCGATAATGCTAACCAAGGGTTGAAAATACTGTACAACCTGAAGCAATAGCCAGCCATTGAGAATAATAATGGGAAATGCCAATCCTATAGTTAACCATCGCGGTAGTTTATTTGCTGATTGCATTAGCGATCGCTCCACAAGAGTTCTAACTCTATTTTGGCTTCGATTTTGATTCATGAAAAAGCATATAACCATTTAGGAGATCATGCTGCAATTGCAATATACGCAAGCAGGCATAAACTAGTACAGGTCGGCGGAAATACAGCAACCATTTAAAATCCCTAAAAACCCCATCCCTTAAAAATTCAAAATTCAAAAATAATCTCGTAGTTTTTGCGATTGCTTCGTCGTTCCTCCTCGCAATGACAGAGGCTGACAAAGCGCTCCAACAGCTTAGAGCTAGACGACGAAACCAAGTGTGAGGTGTAATTTTCAGACTTGTGTATACACGGTAGCCTTGGTAAGGGGAGGGGTTCCGACGACTTAATTGGTAATTGAGTAGGCTTAATAAGCTAAACCACATCTAATTTGCATATCTAAAATTTATATAACTCTTGTGGGGTGGGGCGATTTGCCCGCCCTAATTATGCAATTTCAATGTGGAACAGCTTATAACGTCATTGCCAAGTTTTACGTTAAGTTGACACCTATAAGCATTGCTGTGCCCCTACAGCATGGTCTATTGACGATCGCAGGATAATTAAGAAAAGCCTGAAAACTTCCGGGAGCATCGTTAATGCACATCACAATGAATTTGTACAGTGCGTAAGTCCTAAATACTTTTGACTTTTGAACGCGTGACACTTCGACTCCGCTCAGTGTTAACTTTTGACTTCCCCAAAGGGGCTGACTTTTGCCTTGCGGCACTAGGTTTGTTGGTATGTCTGAATGAAATCCAACATAATTTTTTGATGCACATTCCCCAAAGGTCGCACTTCACCAGCGTTTTGCGAATAACAGTTACCTTGGTAAATATTTTCTGGGGTCAATAACCCCATATCCCAGCCTTCATTCAAAACCAGTTGATTTAATTCCACCAAGAGTGGTGCATGAAAGACATGACGAACAACTCTTTCGTCAAGATAACAGCCAAATTCAACAAAGGGTGGTAAGATATAACCGATTTCTTCTAAAATTTCTCGCTTCACTGCTACCTCTGGCGTTTCCCCAGGTTCGATATGACCGCCAAATAGCGCCCAGTAACCAGGGTAGAGAATACTGGGGATGTTGTCTCGCAGTTGCATAAGAAACTTGTTTTTTTGATAGAGAATTGCGATCGCTACATGTATCGGTTGATTGTTCATTATGTTATTTTTAATTGCTAATTATTCTTCTAGATAAACTTCCCCCAATTCTTTACCAGCTAAAGGGATACTTCGGTAGCGAACTTTACCCTTAATCACCACTTGTGCCTCCTCAGCCAGATTCTTTTGATTGGTGACAACCCAAATTTTGCCAGTTGAGTCACTAATTTGATAAGCCCACTGCTTCATCAAAGGAGCTTTCTTTTCCACCTTACCTTGGATGTAAACTATAGCTTTATTGTCTTGTTCTGGTTTAATTTCTCGAATTGGGGTGACATTAGTACCAATTTTAAAATTAGTCCTATTCAAGCTAGACGAGGTTAAACTACCACAACTACAAAGTCCCACTACCAATAAAAAAATCAACCCCAGGCGGTAGGGAATAATACTGTGTCCGTACAATAGACCTCTTGCATAAATCAAAAATAAGAACCCCACCCCGCCAAAGCTACGCTTTGTCTCCCCTCCCCTTGCTAAGGGGAGGGGTTGGGGGTGGGGTATTGGGGACTTTTGCAAGAAGTCTAAGAACGAAAGGGGTAAATTTCTCGTTTGTTGCATGAAAGCCACCGATTGAGCAAATTTTTGCTTCACTGCTTGTGTCGCCAGTTTCATCAGGTCTGTTCCCATCTATACTATTATCTGCACTTTCAGAAACACACTCTTAACTGAGCAAAAAATGTTCTGAATTTCATCCTTAATTCTTTATTCTTCAGATAACGCCATTGATCTGAGAAAATAAAGATTATGAATTCACTGTGAGAAAAACGCTACGACACCAATTAAAAGGCAGGGGGCAGGGGGAAAGACTTGTTGCAAATATTTTGACAAAAGGCGAATTATAGCTGGGAATTCTCATGGAAACAAAAACTGCCAAACTCCTTGATGGTAAAACAATAGCTGCAAAAATTCAGCAAGAACTTTCTGTTGCCATTACACAATTACAACCAAAAATTGGGCGATCGCCTGGTTTAGCAGTGCTGATGGTTGGCGATAATCCAGCCTCAGCAGCTTATGTTCGTAATAAAGAAAAAGCTTGCGCTAAAGTTGGTATTGCCTCTTATGGTAAGCATTTTCCCGCCCAAACTACCTTTGAGGAGTTAGAACAGGTCATAGCTGAACTAAACCACGATGAACGGGTGGATGGAATTCTTGTGCAGCTGCCCTTACCTAAGCACTTGGATGCCGTGGCTCTGCTACATCAAATTGATCCCGATAAAGATGCTGATGGACTGCACCCAGTTAACTTGGGGCGACTAGTCCGGGGAGAAACAGGTTTACGCAGCTGCACCCCGGCTGGTGTGATGCGGCTTTTAGAAGAGTATGAGATTCCTTTGCAGGGAAAACAGGCAGTAGTGGTGGGACGCAGTATTTTGGTGGGTAAACCAATGGCATTGATGCTACTAGAAGCTGATGCTACAGTCACGATCGCTCACTCGCGATCGCATGATCTCAAAAGCATCACTCAAAATGCTGATATTCTAATTGCAGCAGTAGGTCGTCCCGGACTAATCACTGCTGACATGGTAAAACCAGGCGCTGTTGTGGTAGATGTGGGAATGAATCGCGTCACCGATGCTAGTGGCAAAAGCCGTTTAATTGGCGATGTCCACTTTGAATCAACAGCTGCTGTAGCAGAATTTATCACCCCTGTTCCTGGTGGTGTTGGCCCTATGACTGTCGCCATATTGTTGCAAAATACATTTGCCAGCTATTCCAAGGCGGCAAGAAAGTGAGGAGTGAGAAGTGATGAGTTAAAAGTTAAGAGTTATTAATCCTAATTCCTGTAGAGACGCGATTAATCGCGTCTCTACTCCTAATTCCTAATTCTTCATTTTTTCAGCACCACAGCACCTTAAAATTGTGACGTATAGGACAAAAATCCCAAAATGTAGGAATTAAAGAATGGTAGCAACTGATAACGTTCAAAAGACACCACCAGAGGAAGCCACGTTTAACTTAGCAGCTTATCTCAAAGAGCGCCAAAAGCTTTGTGATACTGCTTTAGATCAGGCTATCCCGATCATTTATCCAGAAAAGATTTATGAGGCGATGCGCTACTCGTTATTAGCTGGAGGCAAGCGTGTACGCCCTATTCTTTGCCTTGCTACCTGTGAAATGATCGGTGGAACCATTGAAATGGCCATGCCGACGGCTTGTGCTGTGGAGATGATCCACACAATGTCGTTGATTCATGACGACCTGCCAGCGATGGATAATGACGATTACCGTCGTGGGAAACTGACAAATCATAAAGTCTATGGCGAAGATGTGGCGATTTTGGCTGGGGATGGCTTGTTGGCTCTCGCTTTTGAGTTTGTTGCCATTCAAACCCCCCAAAGTGTTAACAGAGAGCTAGTCTTGCAGGTTATTGCCCGTCTTGGTCGGGCGCTGGGGGCAGCTGGTTTGGTCGGCGGTCAAGTTGTCGATTTAGAGTCGGAAGGTAAATCAGATATTTCCCTAGAAACGCTAAATTTCATTCATCAACACAAAACGGCCGCTCTTTTGGAAGCTTGCGTAGTTTGTGGCGGGATCATAGCTGGGGCATCACTTGAAGATGTGCAGCGACTGACCCGTTATGCTCAAAATATTGGGCTAGCATTCCAAATCATTGATGATATTTTGGATATCACTTCTACCCAAGAGCAATTAGGCAAAACTGCGGGTAAAGACCAAAAAGCCCAGAAAGTGACCTATCCTAGCCTTTGGGGACTTGAAGAATCTCGCTCAAAAGCCCAAGAGTTAGTTAAAGCAGCTTGTGCGGAATTAGAACCATTTGGAGAGAGAGCCAAATCACTCCAAGCGATCGCTCATTTTATCATCAGCCGCAATAACTAGCAACGCTTTGGGTAATTCGTAATTCGTAAGCGTTTTATTAATTTGGAGTGGGTGGTTGATTCACGCCATGCTATACTACACCGTCTAGCGAAATTCAAAATTCACTCATATCAAAATCCAAAAAGCTTATTAAGTAAGCTTTTGGGTGAATTTGAATAGTTGGTCTGTTTCCACCGTGATGTACTAGGTTAATTTTGGATTTTGGGTTGAATCTAAATGTTTCCTCAACCAACAACTGCTGCTAATATCTACTAACCTAACCAAAATACCATGCAGGACATAGGCAACATTTTAGACAACCGGGTGCTGTTGGTTGCTCTGATAGCTTGTTTAATTGCTCAAGCCCTAAAGCTCGTAATCGAGATCGTCAAAAATCGCAAACTGAATGTACGTGTTTTAGTGACAACCGGAGGTATGCCCAGCGCCCATTCAGCTTTAGTTACAGCTCTAGCCGCCGGTGTAGGGCAAACACTCGGTTGGGCATCTCCTGATTTTGCCGTTGCGATGATTTTTGCCATCATCGTCATGTATGATGCAGCCGGAGTTCGCCAAGCGGCTGGTAAGCAAGCTCGTATCCTCAATCAAATGATTGATGAATTATTTCATGAAAAACCAGACTTTAGCCAAGACCGTCTGAAGGAATTACTCGGACATACACCAGTTCAGGTAATAGCTGGGTCGGCTTTGGGCATAACCATCTATTGGTTAGCTAGGTCTGCTTATTAGTCAATAGTCTACAGTCTACAGTCTACAGTTTATTAACGAATGACTAATGACCAATGACTAATGACTAATGACCAATGACTAATGACAAAATTATCATTTCATAGCGATCGCTAATGCCGTTTCCAATTCTGACTGCGGCAAAGGGGTTAAAATAAAGACCTCTTGTACCGTCTTCCCCTGCCGTGCAATTACTTTATAGCCGCCGCGAATCGGTACTGACACGCGCAATTGCATTTTCGGACAATGGCCTTTTGCTTGCCCAATCACTCCCGGTGTCACAGTTTGGATGTTATCCTGCTGACAAAGACGTTCTAAAATGGGGATAAGACCAGAAAGGTGGGTCGAGTGATTCCAAACCAATCTGCCAGCTTTTTGCGAAGCCGCTCGGAGAGAATCTGCGGTGGGTTTGCCCATGATAATTAAGCTGCTTCTAGAGGTGCCATTGTCAAACCTGCTCGGTGCAGCTGCTGGTGATAGAGTTCCGCAGGTTCTTGGGGCCCGACCCAGACGATCGCTTGACCTTCATAGTGTACCTGATTAGTTAGATCCCATGCGCGATCGCCACTCATCCCTGGAATATATTTCATCAAACATTCAGCCACATGTTGAAATGTATTAAAATCATCATTTAATACGATCACTTTATAATTCGGATAAGTCTGACGGGTAACTTGATTAGACCGTTCAGGAGCTATAGTTGGTGCTGTGGCCATCCCGTAAACATCTGCTGAAAGTGTCATAACCATAGAACAATTGGTCAAGAGGATTTTACAAAACTACACTACAAACAACTAGTTTAGTCGATTGTCTGGGGAGTGGGGAATGGGGAGTGGGGAGTGCTGAGTGCGGAGTTAGGAGTTAGGAGTTAGGAGTTAGGAGTTAGGTATTCTGTATTGGAAAGAATTCAGTCCCAATGCCCAATGCCCAATGCCCAATGCCCAATGCCCAATGCCCCATGCCCCATGCCCAATGCCCAATGCCCTACCTCCAATTATCCCAGTTTTCGTTAAAAATGGATGTATCGGGGAAGGCTGTGGGGTTACCATTTTGTTGCAAAAGCCGTTTGAGTGCTTCCAGTTGTGGCTCTTGTTTGGGTAAATCATCGACTAGTTGGTAGGGTGCGATCGCATTTTTGATGGCAAAACTAGCAACAGTTCCCGCAGCTGCGCCAGATGACCATTCAAAGGAATGGACTCGATAGGCAGCAGCAGCAATATGACTAGTAGCAATGCTTTTGCCTCCTACCAGCAAATTATCAATTTTCTGGGGAATCATTGCCCTCAATGCAATTTGGAAGGGATAAGCAAGACCAGCACCACGCCTTTCACCTGGACGTTCTGTATTACCAGGGGCTTCTGGGGGACTATTCACCATACAAGGATGGAAATCTATAGCGTAGTGACCAATACCCACAGCGTCGGGGAAGATGGTAGAACGAGTCCGTCGCATTGCTTTTTCTGGTGAGACTTTACCTTCAATTACTGATACTGCTTCCAAACCTGCAAGTGCTGCTCGTAGTCTCCGATACATATCTGTTGGCAGAGTCTGGGAGTAATACTGATCATTGTAATCTCGGCGAGAAATATCAATTTCCCAAATACCAAAGCCACCAGGTTGTCCCCAACTAGGGCGGCCAATGATGCGCCGTCCTTCGCGCATATAAGGATATTTTGATAAGCCATGCACTGTCCCCATCGGAGAATTTAACCCGGAAACAAAGCGGTTATTGCTTTGCTGCTGCTTTACAGCCTCCCCTAGTTGGGAATCTGTAGTCCCAGCTACCAACCAATAATAAAATGAGAGGGCATTTTCTTCAGCTTTGCGGAGGGTTTCTGTTCGCAGTCCTCCCATCCAGCCCCCTGATTTTAACTGCCCAGTCCCTTGTAACTGTTGGCGACTATAAACTAAGTTATCCTTGGCTGTTCCGGGGCGGTAGTCGTTACCCCAAGTCCAGTTTTGCATAGAGATGTCCCCTGGTGTAGCAGCAGTAAAACTTACACCGCCGAATTTTGCTGGTTTGCCTTTGTTTGGACTCCAAATGCGACGATAGGTGAAAACTAAGTCAAAGTTAGCCAGTCGCTTTAATTCATAGCTAAAATATGGTGCGTATTCTAAATAAAATGGGGGCATCGTTTGCGGTTGCGGTTCCTTAGTTGCCTCCATTGCAAAGGTGTAGGTAAATCCTTGAGGGCAATAAGGATCGTTGTTGGTACTGGAAGCAGAAGGTTCTAGGTAAGAACGGGCATCAATACCCAATCGATAGGGGACATCAGCAAGTGCAATAATTTCTCCAGTTTCGCTCGCGTCTACGACGTACCATTTAGGAGCATCCCCTTTATCTGCCTTGGGGAGGAAACGGAGAATAGTTTTGGTAAATCGAGATGAGTTTTCGTAGCTATAAGAATCTTCAATACTTTGAGATAAAGTAAAACTATTGAGGGGTGGTGCGCCTTTTGGTGGTTGATGTTGAATAGCGATCGCACTATTAATTATTTTGCCATCAGCAGCGATTTCCAAGTCTTTAATTACCGTGTTAGGAAACCATTGCAACTTCCCTTTGCCCTGCTTCTCGGCATCTTTGAGCATCTGAACCAAAATGGTGTGAGCATCGCGGGGAAGAAAGCAGGAGTCACTTACCCAACAGTCACCGGGGTTAAGTTCACCGTATTTGCGCTTAATCCGGTTTCGTAATTCTAGGTAGCCGCGAGAATAGAATTTGAGAGCACGCTGAGTTGGACGTTCATCTAACGCAGATGTGCCTTGAGCAGAAATTTGTCCTCCCAGCCAGTCAGTAATTTCCGTGAGGCAAACCGTTCGTCCTGCTAGTAAAGCCTCGTAAGCTGTGGCGACACCAGAAAGTCCACCACCCACAACTAAAATCTCGCAATTAAGACTTTTATCTGGGGTTCTCGGTACTGTGGCGTTCGCCTTTGGCGTTGGCGCAGCCATCGCACCATCAAATGCAACTAAACTAGATATTAAGTTGAGACTGATCAGCGATGTCAAACTATAAGCTACTTTGTGTCTGCCCTTCATGGTTAAAGAAACCCCTTCAACTTCTGTTCCATTTTGTAGACGGTAGCATCTAGCAAATGTTTAACTCAAGCAATTCTTCACAAGATAAGGGAGCATCCCTGTTTTTATTTAGCTAGCAAAGATTAATCCTTGTGGGGTGGGCCGAAATGCCTGCCCTAATTATGCAAGTTCAATGTGGAACAGCTTATCTTCAAGGCAGAAGCTGCTACAGACTGCGCGAAACACTTAAACGTGAAAGCGGAAGTTGCTACTGTTAAGGCAGAAGCTGCTACAGACTACGCGAAACACTGAAACGTGAAGGCGGAAGTTGCTGCAAGGAAGGCGGAAGCTGCTACAGGCTGCGCGAAAGTTGTTATAGGGAAGATAAACAGAGAAAT
>NZ_JAIVFR010000237.1 GCF_020829685.1 Nostoc sp. CHAB 5715
GGCAGTGACAGAAGCCCCCCAAGGTTCAAAGGCTTTCGGGGGCTATGAGCTGGGGACATTAAAAGCTGTAGTCAATCCAGCCCTCATCAAACATTTGTCTGGGTTTCTGGGCAGAGTATTGGGCAACAAATCAATTAAGGTGGGAATCAAAGCAACTGACGGCAGAGAACTTAACGTGGAAGCTAGTAGTCGTGAGGATTTGGAATTCGCTAGGCAGCTAGCAGAAGATTTTTTGAACAAGACAAATACATAAAATAGTAACAATGGCTAAGTTTGCACTGCTGATAGGGGTTAGTGAGTATGATTATCAGGATAAAGAATTAAAACCGCTATTAGCTGCTGTCAAAGATGTTGAAGCGATGCAGCGAGTGTTAGTGAACCCAGAAATGGGTGAGTTTCCTGAGTCAAATATTACGGTGCTGAAAAATCCCCAACGACAGGAAATAGAAGAGGCTATTGAAAACCTTTTCAACAATCGCCAGAAGGATGACTTGTTATTATTTTACTTTTCTGGGCATGGAATTAAAGATGATAGAGGCCTATTATACCTGTCAACTCGTGCTACTAAAAAATTAAACGGCAAGCTGGCAAAGTCCTCAGCAGTTGCAGCTAGTTTTCTGCACAGCAATATTAGCGATAGCCGCTCTCAGAGGCAAGTTTTAATTCTAGACTGTTGCTTTAGTGGCGCAATTAGCCAAGGTATGACAGTCAAAAGTGATGGTACTGTAAATGTGCAAGAGCAACTAGGTGGTAAAGGCAGGGCAATTCTCACCTCTTCCACTTCAGCCCAATATTCTTTTGAGCAAGAAGGCTCGGAACTCTCCATTTACACTCGCTACTTAGTTGAAGGTATTGAAACAGGCGCAGCCGATAAAGATAATGATGGCTCGATTTCTATTGATGAACTGCATGAGTATGCTAGTACCAAGGTGCAAGAAGCTGCACCGGCAATGACTCCCAAATTCTACCCAGTTGAAGAAGGTCATAAGATTCTGTTGGCAAAGTCGCCTAAAGATGACCCCAAGCTGAAGTACCGCAAAGAAGTGGAAAATCGCATCAATCGGGGCAAGTTTTCCATACCCGCTCGTCGTCTGCTAAATTCGTTGCGCGTCCAGTTTAAACTTATCCCAGAGATAGCCGATGCGATCGAAGCCGAAGTTCAACAACCTTATCGGGAGTATCAGCGGAAATTAGAAGAATATGAAGCAACGCTAGTTGATGCAATTGCAGATGAAGCAACACTAAGCGAAACTACATTTAATGACTTGAGAGACTATCAGCAACATTTAGGGTTGAGGGATGAAGATGTAGCGTCTATTGAAAAACGGATTATTGGTCAGCCAATACCGACTGTAGCCGTAGAAGAAACGCCTGTACCCCCACAAAATCCAGCTAATCAGTTTGAGTTTGAAGTGGTGACGGTAAATGCTGAGGGAGAACCAATCAACCGCACTCGCAAACGAGCCGAGTTTTTCCGAGAAAGTTTGGGTAATGGTGTACTTCTAGAAATGGTTGCAATTCCTGGTGGGGAATTCTTGATGGGTTCCCCAGAGAATGAGCCAGAACGATACGATTCTGAAAGTCCCCAGCACACTGTCACCGTTCAACCCTTTTTCATGGGTAAATATCCAGTTACACAAAGCCAATGGGCTGTTGTAGCTGCGCTGAAAAAGGTAAATATTGATTTAAATTCCGACCCTTCGTACTTCAAAGGCGCTAATCTACCTGTTGAGAATGTGTCTTGGGATGATGCAATTGAATTTTGTGCCAGATTATCTAACAAGGCTCAGAAAACCTATCGCTTGCCTAGTGAGGCAGAGTGGGAATATGCCTGTCGTGCGGGAAGGACTACCCCATTTTATTTTGGTGAGACGATTACGACTGATTTAGCGAATTATCGAGGGACAGATTGGGATTATCAAGGGACATTGTACCCAGGTAATTATGGTCAAGGCCCCAAAGGTGAATATCGTGAGCAAACAACAGATGTTGGAAAATTTCCACCAAACCCCTTTGCTTTATTTGATATGCATGGTAATATATGGGAATGGTGTCAGGATGGTTGGCACAAAAATTATAATGGAGCGCCAGCAGACGGTAGCGTTTGGATGAGTGACAATAATGAACGGCTGCTGCGTGGTGGTTCGTGGGACTTCAATCCGAGGTACTGCCGCTCGGCGCTTCGCTACAGGTACGCGCGTGTCAGTAGGAACAGAGACGTGGGTTTTCGGGTTGTGGTTGCGGCTCCCCTCAGGACTTAGTAGCCCTTTATACTCTTGCCCTTTTGCCCTCTTCGCTTTTTCCTTTTTCCTTCTTCTCTTATTTCTCTCGCGCTCTGCGCGATCAAATTTTTTTTAGCTAAATTTTGTTTGAATGAGTGATTTACCAATAATACAGAAAACTTATGATTTAATCAAGTGGTATGTGCCAATTTTAAATCGCCTGCCTAGAGATCATAAATTCTTGCTCGGAAATCGGATAATTACAGAATTATATGACCTATTAGATGGTTTAATTGTAGCACGGTATGCAAAGCAAAAATTAGCTCAGTTAGAAGCGTTGAATAGCAAGTTAGATATTATACGTTATCAAACTCGGTTACTTTTAGAGTTTAATTTAGTTAAAACAGAGCGTTATGAATATGCACAAAAATTGTTAAATGACATTGGCATCGATTTAGGCGGCTGGATTAAACAGCAAAAAATTAAACCAGTCTAATTTATTACTCGTCTGGGCGACTAGAAGTCGCGGCTACACAGACAAAACCTGCCTCCGCAGGTTAACAAACCCTTGAATTTGCAATTAGTCCACGGAGGTGGACTTCGTTTGTGTAGCCGCGAATTCCATTCGCCAGGGCTTATATTTTCAGGTAAATAGCTGTAATTACAGCTATTTTCAGGTAAATAGACCACGCGGTAGGGGTAAAGCGCAATGCTCATACGTGTCAACTTAAGCTAAAAATCGCTTATCTGTTGGCTTCCACGCCCGCCTAGAAATGAATTTCAGGGCTAATAGCTAAAGTCTACTGAAGTAGACTAAAGATTTTTCAGATTATTTAGTCATCTTTAGATGACTTTCGCTATTAGCAAGGAACTGAAGTTCCTTGCGGACATAGCTTTTACGTTAAGTTGACACCAATGAGCATTGCGCTTTACCCCTACGATAGATGTGGTTCAAATACATGAAAACTACTGTAAAACAATGAAACGATATGGAAATCTTTGGAATGAAATTATTGCATTTAGTAATTTACTAAAAGCCGCCCAACAAGCACAACGGGGTAAGCGTTTTCGAGAAAATGTTTTAGAGTTCAATTACAATTTAGAACAAGAACTATTTCACCTGCAAGCAGAATTACAGTCGAAAACATATCTTCCAGGAGACTACAGGACATTTCAAATTTTTGAACCCAAACCGCGAATGATTTCAGCCGCTCCCTATCGTGACAGAGTTGTGCATCATGCTCTTTGCAACATAATTGTTCCCATCTTTGAACGCACATTTATTAGTGATTCATACGCTAACCGTGTTGGTTTTGGTTCGCATCGCGCCTTGCGTCGCTTTACTGAATTCGCCCGTTCGAGCCACTATGTTTTGCTAGCTGATATTCAGAAATATTTTCCTAGCATCGACCATGAGATTTTAAAGTCATTTGTGCATCGTAAAATTAAATGTCCTGATACACTCTGGCTAATTAACACCCTTATTGATAGCAGTAATGCCCAAGAACCAGTAATTAATTACTTTCCTGGTGATGATTTACTCATGCCTCTAGAAAGACGGCATGGCTTGCCAATTGGTAATCTAACCAGTCAATTTTTTGCCAATGTATATCTCAACAGCTTTGACCATTTTATCAAAGAACAAATTAAAGCTCTTAAATATATTCGTTATGTTGATGATTTTGCTTTATTTTCAGATGATAAAGCTTTTTTAGAAAATGCCAGATTTGAAATAGAGAATTATCTTGCTGGTTTAAGGGTCAAAATACATCCTGTAAAAAGCCAATTATTTGAAACAAAACATGGGGCTAATTTTGTCGGGTTTCGCATCTTGCCAGACCGAATTCGAGTCCGCAATGATAGTCTGCGTCAGGCAAGGCAAAGATTGCGGCAGATGTTCTGTGACTATAATGCAGGCAAAATTGGAAATCAAGAAGTATCTCAGTCAATACAGAGTTGGGTTGCCCATTTAAAACATGGTGATACATGGCATTTACGCCAGCAAATTATAGCGCCTCTCGTTTCTTAGCAATATGCTCTGACCTCATTTCCATTTCTCTCTCCTAAAAGGAGAGAAGCTTTGAATCTTACTCCCCTTCCCTTATAGGGAAGGGGTTGGGGGTTAGGTCTCTATTAAACTCAACAGAGAGGCGCTATATTTAGTACAAACCTATCAAAGTTTATGACACAGACTACTGCTAGGGCTATTTCATTCTCATCTAGTGGTCTATCGCATTAATTTTGATGGGTAAATCAGTTTTTAAATTTCTCTCTTTTACCTCTTCCTTCGTGTACTTCGCGTCTTCGCGGTTCGTTCTTCTAACCCTCAGAACTAATGAGACAGACCACTAGTAGTCTGTCAAGGTTAAATTGATGGGTAGTGTGAGCATCTTGCTCGCGTCGTGAGCGAGACGCTCACACTACCAATCCGTCAAAATGAATTTGACAGACTACTAAGCTTTCACGTTAAGTTGACACCAATGAGCACTCCTGTGCCCCTACCAGATGGTCTATTTACCTGAAAATAGCTGTAAGCCCTAACGACTGGAAGTCGCGGCTACACAAACGAAGTCTGCCTTCGCAGACTAAGGTCAAATCAAGGTTTTTAAACCCGCGTAGGCGGGTTTTGTTTGTGTAGACGCGGTTTCTAACTTTCAACTTCTTCTTTTGACATTTAGTAGACAACAAAATTGTAGTCAAGTACACAATAAATATTGATAAATCTTCATTAATCAATATATAACCTGGCGTTAATTTTTAGCCATTAGATTATATGGAAAACTGAAAATTTTTGTCTAGTTAGGTGATCTAAATAACAAACTACCTTTTGTTAATAACAGGTTACTTACTATTCAAAATGTATGGCATTTCATGTAAATAATTGATGGTTTTTTCTGTCAATAATCAAGATTTGCCTTTACTAGATTTTTTATGTCACAAGAGAGGAGAGTTTGATGTCTACATTGAGTCGCAGACAAATTTTAGTATTTTTTGCTGGTAGTGCTGGTGCTGCTGTCTTGGGAGACACAATCGTAGATGGTGTTTCTAATATTGCAGGAGCAAACAACAGGCGACTGAGCTTTACACCAGTGCGCTTACCCCATCCCTTACCTGTTTATAAACAGCAGAAAAGTTTCTTGCCAACGGGAATCGGTCAAGGACAGGTACTCAATCCATCTGCAAATGCGAAGTTAACTAGCTACAACGTAGTTGATGATGTGGTAGTGCCACCAGAGTATGAACGTTATGTAATTATCAGCTGGGGCGATCGCGTCTTTCCTAACACCGATGATTATTTTGGCTATAACAACGATTTCACTGGTTTTATTCCTGTAGGTAGAACCAACGACGTAGGCTACTTGTGGGTCAATCACGAATATGTGAGTTTTCCTTTTTCTCAACTAGCACCAGAAGCTCCTGCTGATCTCCAAGGATCGCCTACTACCTATCAATCAGTGATTGGATACCCTTTACCTTCAACCAGAGGTATTGAATTTGACGGCGAAGTTCTATATAACTTAGGCGGATCAATCGTCCGCATCTCCCGCCGTAACCGTAGTAACCGTTTTGCTGTGGTTAAGGGTGATGCGAGAAATCGCCGCCTTCATGGTCTTTCTGGGTTGGGAATTAATAGCCAAAGGAGTGATGAATATAAAAATGTCACTTCTTGGGGAAGTCGTAGCTACCAGAAAGGTGATCAAAACTATCTGATCGCAACTGGCCCAGCTGCAACCCAAGTATTTAACCTCTCCTCCGATGGACTAGGTAGCAAAATCATTGGTACTGGCTTTAACTGTTCTGGCGGTACAACTCCTTGGGGAACTATTTTAAGTGCTGAAGAAAACTTTCAAGGAGGTGGAGGATTTTTTGTTGGTGTCACAGAATCAGTCAATCCTAATGGTACTCAAACAGCTTACAGCGATGGTACTACTGGTAAGACCTTCGGTTTAGTTGGGGAAAAATACGGTTGGATTGTCGAAATTGACCCCGTTAATCCGAATTTCCGCCCTCGCAAACACACTGCTTTGGGTCGTTACCGCCATGAAAACGTTGCTGTTCGTGCTGAAGCTGGGAAGCCATTAATCGCCTATTTAGGTGATGACAGACGTGGGGGACATACCTGGAAATTTGTCAGTGCAGGTGTTATTTCTTCGCCAACCAGTAAAACCAACAGCAGGTTGTGGGAAAGCGGTACGTTGTATGTCGCCCGTTACAATCCAAATGGTAGGGGTCAATGGATACCGTTACGTTTAACCACTCCCACCAATCCTATTCCGCCATCAGTGATTTCTTCTGTAGAGTTTGCTGCTTTGGGTTCGGCTCAAAGAAATGGTCTTTTACCCCTACCAAAACGCAATGGCATTGCAGGTCAAACTACAGATGGTGGTTCGCTCCCAGTTGATCGCACCAACGAAGCAGATAGACTCCCTGCTTATCAAGGTAAGAAGCTATCTGACTTCTACACTTCCCAAGGTGCTATTCTCAGTGATGCCTTCTTAGCAGCGAATTTGGCCGGTGGAACTCCCACAGCACGTCCAGAAGATATAGAAGTGCATCCGACTACCAAAGAAGTATTCATTGCTTATACTGATGGTGCGCCAGGAGGCGACGGTTATCCAGATTCCCGCATTTTCCAAGTTGCCAAGTTAAGTACAAACGTCAATGCGACGCAGCAATCAGGGGGATTGTACAAAATTATTGAAGATAGTGCCGATGGTACAGGTCTAACCTTCCGTTGGCAGAGATTTGCTCAGGGTGGAGAAGCCGGATCAATTTCTGGTGCTGGTTTTGCAAATGTAGATAACCTAGTCTTCGACAATAAGGCAAATATTTGGGGTGTGACAGATATGTCTACCAGCACTCATAATGGTTTTAATGTCGGTGCTGCCGGTACTTTAAACACCATCGACCACACAGCTAGTGGTAATGTTTCCAATTTCACAGGGGTTTTCGGTAATAACTGGCTATTCTACATTCCTACTACTGGTGCTCAGGCGGGAGAGGTAATACCGTTTGCTCATGGACCAGTGCGTTGTGAGATGACCGGGCCAACTTTTGTGGGAGATACTCTGATTATTGCGATACAGCATCCCGGCGAAGATAGCCCAATCAACGATGGCACGATCCTGAGCCGTGATATTGAATTACTGGATTTGAATGGTATTACATTCAATCAGGCTCGGACTGTGCCTCGTGGCAGTAGTTGGCCAAGTAATATCCCAACTGCTGATGGTGGTAAGGGTCAACCTAAAAGTCTTCCCAAACCATCTGTAATTGGCATCAGACGTAAGCATCCTACTGGTAATTTTACTTAGGTTTATGCGTGTAGAGACGTTAGATAATAACGTCTCTACATTAATTTTTACCTTGACTTTCAAGATAGGGCAACTAATCTGTCACTCCAGATCATTCGTGAGAGGTTAAGGTCAGGTACTATTTGTCAATAAGCAATAGTACTTAAAATATTGCTAGAATCGGGCTAAAATTGAGGTTAAAAACACAATTTTTGAGCAGGCGATGCCTACGGCGGGCTATGCCTACGCGTAATTTTAATACGTATCTTTTATTCTTAATCCATTGGTTCAGTATGAGAGTTAACTTAATACCACTGCTTGTTCCAAATTTTCAGCATAATTTCTAATTGACAAAAGTAAGGTTATCTTAACCTCTCACTGATGCTCCAGATAGTTTTTTCTGGCGTTTCATGCCCAACGCCATAGCACCAGCGATCGCTATACCACCAAGAGCCATAGGTTCTGGTACAGGCTCACCCTTAGATAGGACTTACGCAAAAATCGCCCAAAAGCTTAATTTATCGAACCGCCAAGACGCCAAGAACGCCAAGAATTCGTAGAGCGTGCGTAAGTCCTATTAGAGTAACTTACTGTACTCACCTCTGTTGCAGACAATAAGTCAGCACTCAGAATACTAGAAAATTTTGTTCCTCCTCTATTTGGATTACCCGGATTATCCCCGATGAAAAACTGATCTTCAACCAAATAGCAAGGTTTCAAACCTCTGACCAGAAATAAAAAGGTACAAGCCCCTAAATTTATTTATGGAAAATAAAAAAATATGTATGTAGTGACACGTAGTGCAAGAAATACTACGTCAGTTGACTCAGAGCAAATAAATTTATTTATGGGCTTGGTAAATTTTTGACTTTTGACTT
>NZ_JAIVFR010000238.1 GCF_020829685.1 Nostoc sp. CHAB 5715
TTGTGTAGATTGAAATCCACTCGCTGAACCTAAAGCTTTGCGAAAAATCAGGAACTCTTGAGTTGAAAAACATTCAATCAAGATATTAAAACTATTAATTAAAGTAGAAAAGTAATGATTAATTCTCAGTTCATTTTCACCTTGTTTTAGCTCTTTTTGGGCGTTGTAGATTTGGTTTTGGAGTTCGGCTTGCTGTTGTAGCAAACTTTCTTTTTCTTGGTTTAACTTGGCCAAACTCACTGCTTTTGTGGCGCTTTCTTGGGCAATTTTCTCTTTTGCGATTGATAGCACAGCATTGCTGGGGTTTAATGCCGCTAATACTCGCTTTTGTCTAGCATAAGTAGCTGCGATCGCCTGTTGTTGTCTTTCCACCACTTGTCTTTGACTTTCTACAGTCGCTTTTTGAGACTCCAAAACTTGCTGCTGTTGCGTCACTGCTAACTGTACTTCTTCTAATTGATTTTGAGAAATGGAGCCAGATTGAGCTATGGTTTGATACCGATTTCGTCTGACGATCGCAGCTTGTAACGCGGCTTGGGTAGCTCGGACTTGTGCTTGAGTTGACTTTAACTCGGCTTGGGCTTTTTGCAACTCATTTTGGGCAATTTTAATATTGGCTGCGGCTTCTTGGACATCGCTAGTTGCAGTTTGTTGCTTTTGTTCATATTCCCGTTGGGTATTGGCGAGTTCTGCATTCGCTGAAGCTACAGAACGGTTAGAGCGATTAGTTTCTGCGGCGATTTGACTATCTAAGGTACGAAGTTGGGCATTTAGTTGCATTAGTTGCTGTTGGTTTTGCTGGATATTTCCCAAAATTTGACTTTTTTTGGTTTGCAACTGTGAAGCATTAAGAGTAGCGATCGCATCCCCCGATTTTACTTCCTGATTTTCTTTGACTGCGATGCGTTCCACTGTACCACCAGTAGTTGCTTGAACAATACGCACTTCCCCCAACGGACGGACAACACCGCTAGTTCTCACTATCACCGGATATTGAATTACAGCCGCCAATAGCATTCCCACTGCTACGGTTGCAAATAAAAATAATCCCCCGCAAGTTTCCCAAGCACTGATGGGAGGAAGAAATTCATTACTTTTAACTGGGCGTAGGGAGTCGGGGTTAGTTTCATCAAGCATAAATTAAGGAATTAAAAGGGAACAGGGAACAGGGAACAGGAAAGCCGCAAAACGCTTTAATTTTAACTTTTTTACAAATTTTGATAATCATAATCATTATTATCAGCTGTATAATCTTGACGGTCATCTAAGTAAGCTTTTTTACTCGGAGGTAAATACCATGTCGAATTTAGATATCGTCCGTGCTTGGAAAGACGAAGAGTATCGTGCTAGCCTCAGCCCTGAGCAAAAAGCACAACTACCAGAAAACCCAGTTGGGTTAATTGAACTAACAGATGAGGATATGTCTTCGCTAGGAGGTGGACTTGTGGCTGAACCAACCCATACCAAGACCTGTAAACATTGTTGCCCGAAAAACTATGAGACTAGTATTGACTTAGCCAGCTAAATGATAGGGGGCTGGGGACTGGGGACTGGGAACTGGGGAGTGTGGGGGGTGTGGGGAGTGTGAATTCTTTTCTTTCCTCCCACCCTTCCCACACCTCCCTATCTCCCTCATCTCCCTCATCCCTTACTCAGCACTCAGCACTCAGCACTCAGCACTTTCAAGTCAGTTTGCTGTAATTTCCTTTACGCTTGACCACTAAATTAGTTAAGAGAACACCAAAGGCTAATAAACTCCCAAATATTGTGGTCGGTTCAGGTACTTTCGTGGCCACAAACCCATGCTTGACACCCACAGTATCAAAGTAATAACCAGCAATCTCCCCAGAATCATTTATTGAGGAAACAAATGTTTGGGTAGATCCGGGTGCTTTTATTTCCGTGAAAACACCATTATTCCAAACAAAACCATATAAATTCCGACCAGTCTCTTGACGGAAGAAGCTGCCGACAATTGTACCTGCATCATTGACGCTATAAGCAGCAGTTAAACTAGAGCCGGGAAACTCAAGTTTGGTAATCTCACCTTGGTCTAAGAAATAACCATAAAAACCTTTATCGCTGCGATAGGAACCAACTACTTGATTCAATTCATTGTTACCCCAAGCATAAGTACGATCTGTGGCTTCGGGAATAGTAATTGGTGTAAAAGTATTGGTGTTTGTATCTAAATAAAATGCACGAGAAATTTTAAAATCCTCATCGAAATAGTACCCCACCGCAACCCCAGAATTATTAATATCTGATATTCCGGTTTCACCTACTGTTACTGCTGGAGGATTGGCGGGGTAATTGATAATTTTGTACGTATCACCTTTTTTAATATAGGCGCGAGGAATGTCTTCTGCATCAAAAAAACTACCAACAATTTGACCAACGTCGTTAATACCAGGAATATAAACCTCACCTGCACCAGGAGGTTTGAAGGCAGTAAATTTTTTACCATCAAATAAGAAGGCACTCTGACCGGCAGTGAAAGTCCCAACCATCTGACCTGAGTTATTAATACTACTAACGGCTGTTTCCGTTTGCCCTGGAAAATCTATGGTCTGGAAGTTATATAAAGTACTAGCATTTGCAGGTAAAGATACAGAGAAAGAAACAGCTGCGATCGCAACAACCGAACAGATTTTTGACTTGTCAGGTAAATGCAAGTCTTTTTTTAAACTTTGGATACTCATGCCACTCTGTAACCAGTAACGTCAATCTCGATCTAGCTGTGCTTGACTATTGTCAGCTTTTTAGATAATGATAATCATTATAAACTTAGTGCGAACATGGTTAGTGTTTTTACGGAATCTTTACATAAAGACATTACTTGACAAACCGGGTAATAAAAAAATGGCGCGACCAACTTTGATAATCATTACTATCATCTAAGAGTGCTTTGATGAATCAATTATTTTGGGAAGCAGCAGCTTGGTATCAGGGACAGACTTTGCGCGATCGCATTACATCTTGGCATCAGGTAGATTCCCCTATGGGTGAATTTGATGTTGAACTAGGAAGATCCAAAGAGGAACGCTGGCGCAAGCAAGCTGGTTTTGGCAATGATTCATATTTTGTCCAGCGTTTAGCATTAGATGGTATAAACTTAGGTGATTTTCGCTACCTTTTGTCAGAATCGCCACAAGCCGTACAACAGCGCAGCACAGTGTCTCCAGAATGGTTGATAGCAATCAAAGAAGCTTTTACCCGTTCTCAGCCACCAAATATAAAAGTAATTCCACCAACGCAGTTATTGTTGGGGAAAGAGACAGATGGCTTTTTGTACAGCTTTGAACCATTAATTAGTCAAGGAATAGATCGACTAAACGCCGGAATTCAAGCATTAGTAGAAAAACAACCACCAGAAAAACCCCTACCTTTTGAAGTCAGCAAAATTAAAACTATACTGTTTGCTGCTTTACCAGAACAGTTATTTGAGATGTTGACTCCGACAATGGTGTTAGAGGTGAATGTGGCACGGTTACAAGGGTTATTATCTGGAGAAACACCAAGGGAAAGGTTTTTTAGCTTTTTAGAACGTTTGTATCAAAAAGATAGAGTTCTAGCGCTTTTGCAGGAATACCCAGTGCTAGCTCGTCAATTAGTAATTTGTATTGAGAACTGGGTTAATTCGAGTTTAGAATTTCTCCAACGGTTGTGTGCAGACTGGGATGCAATCTGTAATACTTTTAGTTCTGATAGTTATCCAGGAGTATTAGTAGAAGTTAAAGGTAATCTCAGTGACAGTCATCGCGGTGGCAGTTCGGTAATGATTGTCAAATTTAGCTCTGGTTTGCAAGTGGTTTATAAGCCGAAATCCCTGGCTGTAGATGTTCATTTTCAGGAACTCTTAACTTGGGTAAATCAGGTAGTTCAGAAGTTAAATATAAAAGCACACTGCTTATTTCCCATATTGCAAATTATCCAGCGAGATACTTATGGTTGGGTGGAATTTGTCGCTTACCAAAGTTGTAATTCTCAACAAGAAGTGCAACGTTTTTATCAGCGGCTTGGTGGCTATTTAGCACTACTGTATGTGTTAGAAGCGACAGATTTTCATTCAGAAAACTTGATTGCTTGTGGTGAAAATCCGGTGTTAGTAGATTTAGAATCGCTGTTTCATCCACATTTGAGCCGGAATTATTTAGGAGAATCAATCAAAATTGCGACAGAATATCTCACTGATTCGGTTTTGCGTGTTGGTTTGTTACCCCAGCGTCTATGGGCAAATTCTGAGTTTGAAGGAGTAGATATCAGTGGAATAGGCGGTGAAGCTAGTCAAGTTTTACCTAAACCCACTCGTACTTGGGAAGGAATCGCCACAGATGAAATGCGGTTAATAAAAGAAGAAAGTCAGCTAGAAGGCGAGCAAAATCAACCGCGCTTGAATGATGTCGCTGTGAATATTCTCAATTATGTTGAAGATATTACCAATGGATTTAGTAATATTTATCAATTACTTTTAGAACATCAAGAAGAATTAACCGCAAACGGATTACTAACTCGGTTTGCAGAAGATGAAGTCAGAGTGATTTTGCGTCCAACCAGGACTTATGCTTTATTATTGCAAGAGAGTTACCATCCTGATATTTTACGAAATGCTTTAGACCGTGATCGCCACTTTGACCGATTGTGGATAGCTGTAGAACATCAACCTTATCTTATAGAAGCGATCGCCGCAGAACAAGCTGCTTTATGGCGCGGTGATATCCCGATATTTACAACCCGTCCGACTTCCCGCGATCTAGTTACTTGTAATGGTCAATGCATGACAAATTTTTTTGCTGTATCAGGAATGGAACTGGTGCAAAGTCGTCTACAAAAGTTAGATCAACAAGACTTACAGCGTCAACTTTGGTTTATCCGTGCTTCTTTGACAACACTTGCATTGAAAAATGATCCAGGTGGATGGCAAACCTACCATTTCTCTGCACCTCAAATAATTCCTAATCATGAGCAAATACTATCTGCTGCATCTGCTGTGGGGAATTATTTAGAGTTACTAGCTTTAGGCAACCAACAAGAAGCTACTTGGATTGGATTAACTTTAGTAGGGGGACGGCGTTGGTCGCTACTTCCCTTGGGTTGGAGTCTTTACGATGGCTTGCCTGGAGTAATTTTATTTTTAGCATATTTAAGTGAAATTACACAAGAGTTACGTTACACTAAACTAGCTCAAGCAGGATTTAATACTTTACAAAACCAACTACAACAGCATCAAGCCGCAATTAAATTAATTGGAGGTTTTAGCGGTTGGGGAGGAGTAATATACACGCTGACGCACTTAGGTATATTATGGGAACAACCAGAATTACTGCAAGTAGCGGTGAGTTGGGTAGAAAAAATTCGTCCATTGATAGCTAAAGATAAATATTTTGATATTGTTGATGGTGCAGCTGGTTGTCTTGGTAGTTTGTTGAGTTTGTATCGCTGCACTCCCTGCGATTTAATATTAGATACTGCTGTTGAATGTGGTGTAAAACTGCTAAAAAAGCCTTGGGACGGTACACCACCACAAATTGGCTTTGCTCATGGTGCAGCAGGTATAGCTTGGGCGTTACTGGAATTAGCCCTAATTAGCAAAGATGCACGTTTTCGTACTGCTGCCTTAAAGATAATTACTTACGAACGCAATCACTTTTTCCCTAGTGTGAGTAACTGGTTCGACGTGCGAGATTTTACTGAAGTCGTGGAAGCCGGAGAAAATCGCAATCAAGTTTCTTTAAGGACGACTTGGTGTAATGGTGCGCCGGGAATTGGTCTAGGACGGTTAGGTTTATTAAAATATGCAGATGATGCCCAAACCCGAACAGAAATATACACTACTATTAACAATACCTTAAAACAGGGATTTGGTTTAAATCACTGTCTGTGTCATGGTGATTTAGGAAACTTAGAATTATTGTTACAAGCCCGTGAAATTCTCGGCGATCAACAGTGGAATTCACAAATTCAGAGTATTTCTGGCAGCATCATCGAAAGTATCAACAAATACGGTTGGCTTTGCGGAGTTCCTTTAGGGGTAGAAACACCAGGACTAATGACTGGTTTAGCTGGTATTGGCTACGGACTTTTGCGAGTAGCCGAACCAAAACGTATTCCTTGCGTGTTAATGCTGGAATCTCCTATGAAGAGTGCTGAGTTCCGAGTGCTGAGTGCTGAGTTAAAAGGACTGCGATATGTGCAATCAAATTTAATTGCCCATTTTGCTCAACGTTTAGAATTAGATATGATTTTGGAATTTGGTAGAGTCATTTTACGTCTACCACTTCCCTATTATGAAGCTCGTCGCAGTGGTGAAGTTGTCAGCAGAGTCCGGGATATTCAAGAAATCAACCAGTTAATTTCGCAAATTGGGGTAACTTTACCAAGTCAATTTTTTATTGCCATAGTTTCCCTAAGTTTTATGTGCTTTTATAGTTGGAAACTCACCGCAGTCCCGATAATAATAGCTGGGGTATTGGTAGTAGCAACGCTGGCTTTATTACCAAGTATTCGCAAAAAAATTCAAAATGTTTTAGTAGTAGGTAGTGAAAATCAAGCTGTGTTGGTAGAAACCTTTAAAGGTGCGATCGTTCTTAAAACTACTAACTCAACTCCCTATTTTTGGGAAGAATTGCAAAGTCGTTATGGACAACTTGCCCATGCTAGTTTTCGGGCGACGCAAATGGCAATTATCAATAATAACTTTTCGAGTTTTTTATCTAATACTGGGAGAATTGCTTTACTGTGGTTTGGGAGTTTATTAGTCATTGACCAAGAATTAACTATTGGGCAATTACTTGCTTTTAATACCTTAAGTGGAAATTTTTTAACTTTAATTATTACTATCCTCAGCTATATCAATCCCTTGACACGCGCCCAAATGGCTACAGTGAGACTTGTAGAGGTAATAGACTCTACCCCAGAATTTGCAGATGATAGCCAAAAACCGAGTGCTGAAATTACTCCTGATGCCAATATTGTTTGTAGTCATCTGAACTTTCATCATCCAGGAAGAATAGAATTACTCAAAGATTTTTCTCTTGTAATTCCGGGTGGGAAAGTTACAGCAATTATCGGCGAATCAGGTTGCGGAAAAAGTACTTTAGCAAAATTAATCACTGGTTTATATAAATTACAGTCAGGCAATATTAGTATTGGTTTGTATAATCTTGACGACCTTTCTTTGAGTTGCTGGCGACAACAAGTGATGTTAGTTGCCCAAGAAGCTCACTTTTGGAGTCGGACTATTTTAGCGAATTTTCGTTTAGCTTGTCCTCAAGTGACATTTGCCGAAATAGTACAGGCTTGCCAAATTGCCAAGGCTGATGAGTTTATTAATAAATTACCAAATAAATATGAAACAGTTTTGGGAGAATTTGGTACGAATCTATCTGGTGGACAGCGACAAAGACTGGCGATCGCACGGGCGATAATTGTGAATCCACCTATACTAATTTTGGATGAGTCCACTGCTAGTTTAGATCCAGTAAGTGAGGCACAAGTTCTTGATAGATTGTTACGATATCGGCAGCATCAGACTACTATTTTAATTAGTCATCGTCCCAGAGTTATTAGTCGTGCTAACTGGATTGTATTGTTAGAACAAGGTAGAGTCAAAATACAAGGCAGTTTACAAGAATTACAAGCACAACCTGGAGAACATTTAGATTTTTTGAATCCTTGAGACGCAATACATTCAAAGCAAAAATAGCGAGGTTCAGCAAAGCTTCTATAAACAATCTAAAAATTTTATCAATTCATACAATGAACGATAAGTATATATAGTCTTGTTGTTTGTAATTTGCCACCAAACTTGTTTGAAGTTTGATATCACTTCTACCGAGATTGGTAAGCTATTTCTACTATGATGAACTTGAAATCCTACACGTTCTAAAGCACGAATAGTCCATACAGTTGCAATTCCCTCACCTATGACATTAATTTCTCCTTTGTGGGATGTATGGAGATGAAATTCTCCAGAAGCAACATCAAACTCTACACCTTCACTACGGAAAGTATCAGCAAACGCACCACTTAACACTAAATCTTCTGGTGCACCAACGTGTAAAATACCATTAGTTGATAATAGCCAAACTTTATCTGCAAGGCGCAAAGCTAAATCTAAATCGTGAGTGGAAAGAAGTATCGCTTGATTCGTTTCCCGCGCTAACTGACGTAACAATTGCATAATTTCCACCCGTCGCGGCAAATCGAGAAACGCTGTTGGCTCATCCAGTAACATAACAATAGGTGACTGAGCCAAAGCACGAGCAATCATAATTTTTTGGCGTTCACCATCGCTGAGTTCGCTAACTTGGCGTTGTGCTAAGTGTACTGCTCCTACAGATTTGATTGCCCAATGTACTATTTCTTCATCTT
>NZ_JAIVFR010000239.1 GCF_020829685.1 Nostoc sp. CHAB 5715
GCTTGCCAGAAATTAGTGGTATTGAACCAGACTTTTGCTTTTACATTGAAAATTGCAGAGCAGTAGTAGGCAAAAAAAGAATTGATTGGGAGTCAGATCCACCACCAGATTTAGCAATTGAAATAGATGTTACAAGCTACACCGACATTAATGATTTCTTACCTTATCGAGTACCAGAAGTCTGGATATTAAAGAGTAATCGGCTATTAATTTATAGATTGCAGAAAGAAAGTTATCTGCTTACAGAAAGCAGCTACTTTCCTAACGTCAGAGAAATTGTGCAGCAATGTCTCAAAATGGCCAACGAGCAAACAACAAGTGAAGTCATTAAGTGGTTAAAGAACTTTTTGCGTGAACAACAGTAGGGTGTGTTATGGCTTCCGTAACGCACCATTTCAGTTTTCGGTGCGTTACGCTAACTCAGAACTTGCACCAGTCCCCACGAACGCCTCAGAATGAATTTTGAGGCTTATAGCTCAATACGGTTCAGTTAAGAGGATGTTTGAAAAGTGTCGTATAGCACATTAAATTCTGACATTACCCCCCCAACCCCCTGATGTATTGGGGGGCTTACAGCAGTTTTCATGTATTTGAACCACATCTGTTGTAGGGGTAAAGCGCAATGCTCATAGGTGTCAACTTAACGTAAAAGTCATGTGCCGCAAGGAACTGAAGTTCCTTGCTAATAGCGGAAGTCATCTGAAGATGACTAAATATAATAACCAAAAATCTAAAGTCTACTTGAGTAGACTTTAGCTATTAGCCCTGAAATTCATTTCTGGGCGGGCGTGGAAGCCAACAGATAAGCGATTTTTAGCTTAAGTTGACACGTATGAGCATTGCTAAACTCCTACCGCGTGGTCTATTTACCTGAAAATAGCTGTAAGAGACTATTCCCCTCCCTTTACAAGGGGGAGCCACTGCGCCCTTGCGGCTCTGCCGACAGCCAAGCAAGTGGCGTGGGTTAGGGGGGGTATTAGACACTTTGGGTAACAAATATAGCTTTTCAAACAACCTCTAACGCTAAAAAATAACTCCAATGTAGGTTGGGTTGAGGAACGAAACCCAACATTATCAAGGCTTTGTTGGGTTTGACTTCGTTCAACCCAACCTACGATTCTTCTTAACCCAGGCGTATTGGCTTATAGCTAAAGTCTTCTAAAGAAGACTAAGTAAAGGTTGTAGTCCACCCTTAGTGGACTTGGGCTATAAGAAAAGAGAATTTATTCTCAGGCGGGATAGGCAGGTGCAAGATATAACCTAACCCTTAATTACGAATTACGAATTACGTTAGCGACGCGCTTTCTCGTGTCCGCGTTCGCTTTTAGCGTCTCGTAGAGAGCGTCATTACGAATTATTTTAACCCCTTTGATTTGCGAAACTCCTGGACAACATCTTTAATCTCACGTAATTCCCCCTCAACTAAATAATTTAACTGCCGCATTTCATCTGCCGAAATCTTTCCAGCAAGTGAAGCGATCGCATTTCTTAATTCCGGATATTTTTTTAAAGTTTCTTCCCGAACAATTGGCACAGTTTCATAAGGCGGAAAATACTGTTTATCATCTTTTAAGACAACTAAACCCAAGCGAGAAATCTGGCCATCAGTGGAATTACCCGCCACCATATCCACTTGTTTTTGAATCAAAGCACGATATATTAAACCCAAATCCATGATTTGAGGAGGTTTTGCAAAACGTAAATCGTAAGTTTTCGCTAATCCAGGAAAACCATCTTCCCGTTCTAAAAATTCGTAACCGAAACCACCGCGCCACTGCGGTGTATATTCAGTAGCTTGGGTGAGAGTTTGAATATTGTAGCGCTTGGCATCATCACCCCGAATAATCATCGCAAAAGTATTTTCAAAACCCAAGCTTGGCATCACTTCCAGATTGAATTGCTGGGCATAAGTTTGTTTTACTATTTCATAAACTTCTTTGGAGCCATTAACTGGTTTTTGCTTTAAAATTGCAGTCAAAGCTGTGCCTGTATACTCAATATAAGCATCAATTATGCCAGCATTAATAGCATTATGACAAACAAAAGAACCACCCAAACGAGGGCGACGAACTACTTTTAAATTAGTTGTTGCCTCGATTTGCTGTGCTAAAAGTTCACCTAAAATATCTTGTTCGGTAAAATCTTTGGAAGCAACGATAATATCAGCATCATTGCTACTATTATTTAAATTCGGTGTGCAGCCAGTGATTAGCAAGAACACAGCAAAACTTACAAATAAAGGCGTCAAAAATCTTTTCATTACTTAATTTTTAATTTATTCTCCATCCAGCCAATCGCAAAGTCAGCTAGTAATGCAATTACCGCCGCCGGAACTGCACCAGCTAAAATTAACTGATTATTCACTACTGATATGCCGCGAAAAATAAATACTCCCAAACCACCTGCACCAATGGCTGCTGCAATAGTTGCAATACCAATGGCAATTACCGTTGCTACTCGCACCCCTGCCAGAATGACTCCCAGTGATAAGGGAATCTCAACTTGCAACAACAATTGTCTATCCGTCATTCCCATGCCTCTCCCAGCTTCTCGAATCGCTGGATCTACGTTAGTAATACCTGTGTAAGTGTTACGAATTATCGGCAACAAGGAGTATACAGTCAGAGCAACAATTGCTGGTACTGCGCCAATTCCGCCAATTATAGGAACAGGGATGAGTAAGCCAAATAGTGCCAGACTAGGAATAGTTTGGAAAATATTTGCTATACCGAGGATTGGTTGGCGAAAATAAGTTTTACGTGTAATTAAAATACCTAATGGAATGCCTAGAAGTATGGCAATTCCAATTGCAATGCCTACCAAAAATAAGTGTTCTAGAGTATGCTGAAGAATTTCTGGGGCATACTTAACGAGGAAGAAATTGTTCATAAAGTGTCTTGCAAAGTACGCAGACATTGGAGAAAGGCAAGGCTTTCTGGATGTTGCGATCGCATAAATTCATCCTTTGCCTCCAATACTACCAATTCTCCCCCATACATTAAACCAATTCTCGATGCCAAAACAAATGCTTCTTGAATATCGTGGGTGACAAACACAACAGTTTTGCCTAACTCTTGCTGCAAATGCCGAAACTCTTGTTGAAGTTCTAGGCGCGTAATTGGATCGAGTGCGCCAAAGGGTTCATCCATCAACAACACTGGCGGATCTGCTGCTAAAGCCCTAGCTACCCCGACTCTTTGCCTTTGTCCTCCCGAAAGTTCGTGCGGGTAACGTCCGGCGAATTGTGCTGGTTCTAAGCCCACTAATTGCAACAACTCATAAACCCGCGTTTTAATTTGTTTCGGTTGCCAACCTTCCAAAGCCGGCACTAAACCCACATTGCGTTCAACTGTAAAATGGGGAAATAAACCAATTTCTTGAATGACATAACCAATTTTTCGGCGCAGTTTAATTTCATCCCATTGAGTTGTGGGAATACCATCAAATAAAACTTCGCCTTGTGTAGGTGTAAATAGGCGATTAATTAACTTCATTGTTGTAGTTTTGCCGCTACCACTGCGCCCAAGTAATACCAGTGCTTCTCCTTGGCGGATGGTGAAGTTGAGATTTGACACCAAGACGCGATGATTGCGGCTAAAGGTGACATCGCGGAATTCGACAGCAGTTTGATTATTTTGCGGCATGAATGGCTTTTGGTGGACGCTAGCTATATGTATTATGTGCTGATTTTGTTAGCGTGCTAATCCCCAATTTGCTCTATTCAGATTTTGTAGATACTGCCAAGAATTGCCTTAAGGCTTTACAGTAAGGGGAGATCAGAAAGTGCGGACAGTAGAAAGCAATAGGTATAACAGTTGGTAATAACTATATTATGAACTCGTTTCAAAGTATAACAATTGAAGGATATCGTCGTTTGTATAATGTACAAGTCGATATGCATGAACGGCCCTTAACGGCGATGATTGGTGCTAATGGTGTAGGTAAAACCTCTCTGTTAGAAATTTTTTCACTTTTAGCAGCATCAGCAAATGGTCAACTAGGAAACAAAATTTCCGAATTGGGCGGACTGAGTGATATTATGACCCGCGATCGGGCTAAAAGTATAATAATTTCTTTGTCTATGACTGTGCCTGGTTATGCGCCACTCGACTATCGCCTAGAAGTCGCTCCTAAAGGGTTAGCGTATGAAATTGCTTTAGAAACACTAACTCAACAAAATGATTCCTCTGCATTAGAACCATTTAAGCACATTGAATCTCGCGGTTTGGATGTTAAGTATTTCAGTCCAGAGATTCAAAAAATTGTGCGTCCCAATTGGGATCATAATCCCTTAGAAACCTCTCTTTCTCAAGTTCCAAAAATGTACCAAGAGCCAGAGAATCTGCGGAAAAGATTAGCTTCCTGTACTTTTTATGGAGCTTTAAATGTTGCTCCTAAAAGCCCAGTTCGTTTACCTCAATCAATGCGTCCAGTGACCTTACCAGGTTCGCATGGAGAAGATTTAGTTTCCTGCCTTTATTATTTGCGAGAAACCGATTCAGAACGATTTGAAATTATTGGAGATACCCTTGCTGCTGCATTTCCAGATTTTGAGCGTTTATCGTTCCCACCAGTAGCAGCAGGAACTTTAGCAATGACTTGGAAAGACAAAAATTTTTCTAAGCCTCTTTATATGCACCAGTTGTCTGAGGGGACTTTGCGGTTTCTTTGGTTAGTGGCACTTCTGCAAAGTCCAGATTTAACTGCTGTTACTCTTATTGATGAGCCAGAAGTCAGTTTACATCCAGAATTATTACAGCTACTAGCTGATTTAATGCGCGAAGCTGCCCAAAGAACTCAGCTAATTGTGGCAACCCATTCAGATAGATTAATAAGATTTTTAAAACCTGAAGAAGTGCTAGTTTGTGATTCTGAGGATGGTTTAACAACTATGAATTGGGGTGACTCTTTTGATTTAAAAAAATGGCTAGAAGATTATAGTTTAGATCAGATTTGGGCGATGAACTTAATTGGTGGTCGTCCATGAGAATAGCAATTTTAGTTGAGGGTGCAACAGAAAAAGCTTTTGAGCCAATTTTACGAGATTTTCTTGAGTCACGCTTGCAACAAAAAATGCCCAAACTTAAGTTTATACCTTATGATGGGCGCATTCCTAAAGGAGAAAAACTTAAGCGTTCTGTTGAGAATTTACTCACAGGTAAAGATGTTTTCAATGCTGTGATTGCACTAACAGATGTTTACACAGGAACAAATGATTTTCAAGATGCAGCAGAGGCTAAAGCTAAAATGACGGATTGGGTAGGAAATAACCCTAATTTTTATCCCCATGCAGCACAATATGATTTTGAAGCTTGGTTATTACCTTATTGGTCAACAATTCAGAAATTAGCCAAATCTGATAAATCAGCACCAAGCGGTTTACCTGAACAGGTGAATCATGGTAAATCACCATCACATCGTATTAAGGAAATATTTGAAATAGGCAAATGTCAAAATAGTTACAGTAAAATCCGTGATGTTAAAAGAATTTTAAAAAACCAAGATTTGATGATTTCGGTTAATCAGTGTCCTGAATTAAAATCATTTATAAATACTATTTTATCTCTTTGTGAGGTTAATTTGATTCAATGACTGAACAGATTGCCCACCTACTTAGAATTAAATATTGGACTAGTCTAGGAAGCTGTTTAAGGTGGTAATCAAAGCAGTGCTGAATGCTCAGTAAAGAGTTAGGAGAGACGCGATTAATCGCGTCTGTACTGAAGTCATCTTGTACTATGCAGTTTTACTATTCTCATCTAATGTTTGTTCTGCAACATTTTTCAAGCGGCTCGACCTGATTTTGCGGATGCGATCGCTATAGCGAACACCACCCGCCATTTCATATTCGCGGCTGTCTTTGCCGTACTTGATAGCAACTACCATTAACATTTTTTCAGAAAGCTGACTCAAATTTTTTTCCATTTCTTCAATTTCAGTTTAAGAAGAGTCAACCACAGACAGAGCGGTATTATAAACATCAAGTTTGTTACGTAACTGTTCGATTGACTCAATCAGTTTTTCTAAAGTATAATCTTGTTCAAATTTAATGCTTGGAACAATCGATTTCATCCCAGCGGATCTTAACTCAACTTTTTCTAAAGTACGGGATGTGCGTTTTTTACGAGACATAAAATTACTCCTTTAAGATGCTGCTAGAGCTAGCTTACCTCAATTAAACTACATTCCGGTTCAGTAAAACTCGCAATTTTTTCTACTAAAATTTTTGATTGATAACAGTAATTTTTCGTAACTTAATTACTATAGCAATCCTAAATCATTCGTGAAAAGTTAGATCCCCGACTTCTTAAAGAAGTCGGGGATCTGGACACTGAGAATTTTCACAAATCAGATAGGATTGCTATAGATGTTGGTATTTATAAGCTCCCGTAAGTTCTGTAGCTGCTCCCGTAAGTTCTGTAGCTGCTCCCGTAAGTTCTGTAGCTGCTTCCATAAGTTCTGTAGCTGCTCCCGTAAGTCCTGTAGCTGCTCCCGTAAGTCCTGTAGCTGCTCCCATAAGTTCTGTAGCTGCTCCCATAAGTTCTGTAGCTGCTCCCATAAGTTCTGTAGCGGCTCCCGTAAGTTGTGTAGCGGCTCCCGTAAGTTGGGGAGTGCATAGACGCAAAGCAGTTTGTTGATGGATATGGCTGCGTAGGCAAAACTTTTGTGGGCGATGCCTACGGCGGTAAACTATGCAGTTTATGAGAGATAGTTAGTAGTGTGTTGTAGAAGGGCGATCGCAAGTTAGGCAAATCCAATTGCTGTGTTGTACCTCACAAGGCTGAAGTTTAGATGCATTTACCCTGAAACACAACCCAAAGACTTTGGGCTTGACAAAAATATAACTGTTAAAATCAGCATAACGGTGTCAAAATGCGAAAAAAACACACCCAAAAGGATAAAAATGCCAGCTATTGTTAATAGGACTTACGCACACTCTACGAATTCTCGGCGCTCTTGGCGTCTTGGCGGTTCGATAAATTAAGCTTTTTAGCAATTTTTGCGTAAGTCCTAGTTAAATTACAACTCTCCTTAGAAACTTTAGCAGAAGCAATATCTTCCCTTGATTTAACAGAAAAACGTCAACTTCAAGAACTAATTGAGCAACAAATTTTTGAAGCCGAAGAAGCGTTATATGAAGACGATGCAGAAACACTGGCAGAAATTGAAGCAGTTCGCGCTGAGTATAAAGCTGGTGAGTCTGTAATGAATTTTATAGAGAATAATATTTAGTGTAAGATATTTAGGAGAACAAGTTTTGACAACTATTACTGATATTGGTACACTAATTAACCATCATCCTGGAATCCACGGCGGTTGTCCGATTATTGCTGGTACAGGGGTGACAGTCAGGCGCATAGCCATCTGGTACAAACAAGTTTAACGATAAGCAACAGCAACAGAAGAAAAGTAATATCATGAACACCGCCAAACTGATCACTGATGGCACTCACCAAGTCGTTATTTTGCCCGAAGATTTTCAACTCACTGGCACAGAAGTCTATATCAAAAAAATTGGGAACGCTATTATTCTTATTGCCAAAGATAACCCCTGGCAATCTCTCATCGACAGTCTAGACAATTTCTCCGATGATTTTATGACTACTAGAGATCAACCACTCATCGACACCAGAGAGAGTTTGTAAATGCGATACCTGCTTGATACCAATATCTGCATTTACCTCATCAAGCAAAAACCCCAAAAAGTGCTGGATAAATTTCAAACCCTGAGCATTTCTGATGTAAGTATCTCCTCCATCACAGTTGCTGAACTTGAATATGGAGTTGCTAAAAGCGAACAGCAAGAGAAAAACCGCACCGCCCTGCTACAATTTTTGCTACCTTTAGAAATTGTTGAATTCAATCAAGCATCTGCGACAATTTACGGCAGCATTAGAAGCGATCTCGAAAGTAGAGGACTCATCATTGGTGCAATGGATATGCTCATAGCCGCTCATGCTCTAAGTTTAGGAGTTACCCTTGTTACCAATAATGTCCGAGAATTTTCTCGCATTCCTACGCTGTTATTAGAGAACTGGGTTGAGTAGCTGTATTATGGTTATTAGTAAATCTTAAGTAGGGGAGGCAGAATGATCGGCAGCTTCTGCCGTTCCCCAAAGGGGTTGCCAAAGGTATCATAACTTCCATTGCGTTAGGCTAAAAGACAGCCGTTTTCCCCAGAAGATATTCTTGCTGAACTTGGCTGTTACAAAGTCAATTTTTTTAACGAACCGCCAAGACGCCAAGGACGCAGAGAGAAGGAAGAAATGCTTAACTGAACTGTATTGACTGATCACCAATCAAGAGAAAAGCGATGGCATACCTGCCCATAGGCGATCGCATTTGTAGA
>NZ_JAIVFR010000023.1 GCF_020829685.1 Nostoc sp. CHAB 5715
GGTGGAGAGGGATAGCCGCCCCGCCGCTTTGGGCATTGGGCATTGGGCATTGGTAACTTCTTCCCCATGCCCCATGCCCGATTCCCCATGCCCAAAAACTCCATCCCGCAAGTGGCGTGGAGTTTTTTATAATGCAAGAATCACTCGCACAGTTTCTTGAATAAGCAACATCATGCGATCGCTTATGGAGTTTCCCCCTGCTTCACGCTGACCACTCTATACCCAATATCTCTCCGGTAATATATCCCCTCAAACTGAATATATTTGATCCCTGCGTAGGCTTGGGCGATCGCTTGCTCAAAATTTTCTCCGATTCCAGTCACATTTAATACCCGACCCCCATCTGTCAAGACTTCTTGTTGCTGGTTCAATTTTGTACCTGCATGAAATACAGTTGCTCCGGTTGCCTCTGCCTCACTAATGCCAGTAATGACCTGGCCTTTCTCATATTCTCCTGGATAACCACCTGAAGCTGCAACTACAGTGGCAGATGCTCCCTCTTTCCAAGCAATGGGTGACAATTCACTTAATCGCTGCTCTACACAAGCTAGAATCAACTCTTCTAGGGGTGTTGCTAACAGTGGCAAAATCACCTGGGTTTCTGGATCGCCAAAGCGACAGTTAAATTCCAAAACCTTAAAGTCGCCATCGGGTGCAATCATTAACCCAGCATACAGTACACCTCGGTAATCAATGCCTTTAGCTCGTAAGGTGGCGATCGCTCTTTCTAATACTTCTGTTTGAATGCGTGCCATCAACTCTGGTGTAGCGATGGGTGCTGGGCTGTATGCTCCCATCCCACCAGTATTTTCTCCCGTATCGCCGTCACCAATCCGCTTATGGTCTTGAACTGGCAGCAAGGGTCGAATTGTTAACCCATCTGTTAATGCTAAAATTGATACTTCTTGCCCAATTAAACATTCTTCAATGACAACAAATTTACCAGCACTACCAAATTGTCCTTGAAAAATCGCATCAACGGCACTTTCTGCCTGTGCAACTGTTTCAGCTACCGTTACGCCCTTACCAGCCGCCAAGCCATCAGCTTTGACGACAATTGGCGCTCCCTGAGATTTGACGTAAGATTTGGCTGCTGCTGCCTCCGTAAATACCGCACTCCGTGCCGTCGGAATCCCCGCTTCTTGCATCAGAGCTTTTGCCCAAGCTTTGCTCGCCTCAATTTGCGCTCCCGCTCTGACTGGGCCAAATACCATCAATCCTTTGCCTTGGAGGTAATCTGTGATTCCCTTTGCCAAAGGCACTTCTGGCCCAACTATCACCAGAGTGATACCATTTGAGAGAGCATATCGGCTCATACCCTCAAAATCATCTACTGTTAAAGGCAAGTTATGGCAACGTTCCATACTTGCTGTGCCTCCATTCCCTGGTACACAGACAACTTGTTCAATTTGCTTAGATTGCAACAGTTTCCATGCCAGAGCGTGTTCGCGCCCTCCATTACCTACAACTAAAACTTTCACTGCTTTCCTCGTGCGTTCCTTGCGAAATGAGAATGCCCCATTTGGCTCTCGCGGATCAATTTTTTCATTAATTCTCACACTTATGCAAGCCCCCTCATGACCAGAAGAGGCAGGGGTGCATCCCAGTTTTTATTTTTTAATGAGAAAATAATTGTCATTGCGAACGCGAGTGCGTCTCGTAGAGAGGAGGAACGACGAAGCAATCGCATGGACTCGCTCTGAGTTGGAGGATTTTGTGATTGCAACTCTAAGAGACGCACTCGCGTTCGCAACGCTTGCAATGACATGCAAAAAAGTGGGATGCTCCCAAGAGGCAGGGGGGCAGTTCTTGCTGGGAGCAGGGGAGAAGGATTCTAAGTTCACCTGCCACAGGGGTTTCAGAGCAAATAAATTTATTTATGCCCAGGACAAAAACATTTCTTTCGAGATCATGATAGTTTTTTAATTATTTAAATAATTGAGTAAAAAAATCATTTTCAAGTAATGACGATTATTGATTACAATTATTAATCTGTGAATATAGAAAATAATGAAAATATCGAAAAATAGGCAACATGGGTAAAATTATTGTTACTGGAGCCGCTGGCTTTATTGGCTCTCATTTTGTAGAAACATTGCTGCAACAAGGAGAAGAAGTTATCGGGATTGATGAATTCAATGATTACTACGATCCGATGTTAAAGCGTAAGAATATTGCACACTTACATCAGTCACCTGGCTTTACATTAATTGAAGGAGATATTCAGTTTTTAGATTGGCAGAAACTCCTAAAAGATGTTGATATCGTTTACCATCAAGCGGCGCAAGCAGGTGTTAGAGCAAGTTGGGGTAAGGCTTTTCGAGGTTATACAGAACGAAATATTAACGCTACACAAGTTTTGCTAGAAGCGGCTAAGGATGCTAAACATCTGAAAAGGTTAGTGTTTGCCTCTTCATCTAGTATATATGGTGATGCAGAAACATTACCTACCCATGAGAAAATTTGTCCTCAACCAGTTTCTCCTTACGGCATTACAAAGCTAGCAGCAGAGTTTTTATGTGAACTATATCACAAAAACTTTGGCGTACCCTGTGTGACATTGCGCTATTTTACAGTTTATGGCCCCAAACAGCGCCCAGATATGGCATTTCATAAGTTCTTTAAATCGATTTTGCAGGATGAGGCGATTCCTATTTACGGCGATGGACAGCAAACGCGGGAGTTTACGTTTGTTAGTGATGTCATCGCCGCCAATTTAGCCGCCGCCTCCGCACCTGAAGCAGTGGGAGAAATCTTTAATATCGGTGGCGGTAGCAGGGTGATTTTAGCAGAAGTCTTGGATACGATTGAAGAAATTGTCGGGAAATCAATTAAAAGAAACCACATAGAAAAGGCGATGGGAGACGCCCGTCACACGGCGGCTGATGTATCTAAAGCGAAGAAAATTCTCGGATATCAGCCACAAGTTTCCTTGAGAGAAGGTTTGATACAGGAATGGGAGTGGGTGAAATCTTTGTATTCCCTATCCTCTTAATTTTCCTCATCCTCCCTCAATACAGTTCAGTTAAGCATTTCTTCCTTCTCTCTGCGTCCTTGGCGTCTTGGCGGTTCGTTAAAAAAATTGACTTTTAACATAGTTTTAGCCTTAACCCAAGCGTATTGCATCCTCCCTCTCTTTCTCTCAGAGTGTTCCAATAAATAAATGATCCAAAGTCTGTCATTGCGAGCGCAACGCAGTGGAGCGTTCGCTGAAAGCGTTCTCGAAGAGTAGCAATTCCCTTTGACTCAGAGATTGCTTCATTCCGCTTCGCTCCATTCGCAATGACAATTGGGCATTTTTTTACTTAGATTAATCTTATAACCGCAGTGGCTCCACAAAGAACCATTGCGGTTATGAAAAATTTGGATTTGTTAGAAATCTGTAGATTGACACTCCCCGACTTTTTCCTGACTCACGACTTAGTACTGAGTAAGGTTAAGGCAGAAGTTGCTACAGACTGCACGAAACACGGAAACGTCTTGACGGAAGTTCCTACAGGGAAGGCGGAAGTTGCTACAGACTGCGCGAAACACGGAAACGTCTTGGCGGAAGTTCCTACAGGGAAGGCGGAAGTTGCTACAGACTGCGCGAAACACGGAAACGTCTTGGCGGAAGTTCCTACAGGGAAGGCGGAAGTTGCTACAGACTGCGCGAAACACGGAAACGTCAACCCTGGAGCAATATTTTTTGATGGATGCTAACGAATTTTATAGGACTTACGCATTGACAAGAAATACCATATATGGAGAAGTTTAAAAACCACATCTTTCGTAAGGGCACGAGCCAGCTCATACGTGTCAACTTAACGTAAAAGCCATGTCCCGCAAGGAACTGAAGTTCCTTGCTAATAGTAAAAGTCATCTCTTGATGACTAAATATAGCCAAAAATCTTTAGTCTACTTCAGTAGAGTTTAGCTGAAAGCCAAAGAACTTTAGTTCTAGGCGGGTGAGGAAGGCAACAGTTAAGCTATCTATAGCTTAAGTTGACACCAATGAGCATTGCGCTTTACCCCTACCGCGTGGTCTATTTACCTGAAAATAGCTGTAAAAGGGCGATTATAAACCAATACAGTTCAGATAAGCCCAAAACATTGATGTAGACGCGATTTATCGCGTCTTGAAAGACCAATCATCTACACCAATCACCCTTAACCCAAGCGTATTGGGTTATAAACCAATACGCTTGGGAGCGTCAAAAACGTCAGCGAGTATAAAAGACTCATATCATGTCCGCTTGATTACTTATTAAACCCGAAGAACCCCACCCCGCCAAAGCTACGCTTTGTCTCCCCTCCCCGCAAGCGGGGAGGGGCTGGGGGTGGGGTGCAATGACTATGGGAATCATAACTAATTATGCGGACATGATATCATTCACGAGTATCAAAGACTCATTCACGAGTATCAAAGACTCGTCAGCGAGTATCAAAGACTCGTTCACGAGTATCAAAGACTCGCCAGCGAGTATCAAAGACTCATTCACGAGTATCAAAGACTCGTCGGCGAGTATAAAAGACTCATTCACGAGTATCAAAGACTCGTCAGCGAGTATCAAAGGTGCGTTGCGCTTTCGCACCCATTCCCAACAACCGCCTCAGAATGAATTCTGAGGCTAATAGCTAAAGTCTTCTAAAGAAGACTGAGAAGCGGTTTTAGTCCACTAAAGTGGACTTGGGCTATTAGCCTGGAACTTTGAGTTCCAGGCGGGTTAGGTAGCAATACGATTCTCCTTAACTTTCGCGTTAACACTAATAGCGATCGCTTTATAATTGCGATCGCAGTTATGACAATCCATAAGTACTTATCCCAACTCTCTTGATGGAGAGACGGTTTCGTTAGTTTGAGAAGATGGTTTATTCAAGAAGAAATTCCAAATTCTTTGAATAGCTATTATTAGAAAACTAATCACAATCACTCCTGCTACCACTGGTAAAGCTAGCGCCAGCACAGACAGTCCGATTGCGATCGCCAACTCAATGGTTGACACAACTGGATTGGTTAATCCACCTGAAACGCTAGTAGAACTTATCCGCAATATATTCGTTAATCCCTGAGTTAATCCTGCGGTTCCACCACCAGCAATTAAAGCTAACGTCCATTGCACCAGTGGATTCATCTCTGGAGCAACAGATGCTGTTACGATTGTCCCGGCGATAAATGCCGCAGGAGTGGCAACAATATCCAGCAGATGATCCAACCAAGGAATGTAATAACCGATAATTTCCAGCAAACAAGCGACTGCAAATACAATTACAGCTTGAGGTGTTTCCACCCAATCAAAGTCAGTCGGTAAATCTAAATGTCCAAAAACTGAAGCCACACTCAATGCTAGCAGTGGTACAAACACTCGAAAGCCAGCCGCCGCGCTCAAACTAATCCCCAGTAATAATTCAATAAATGTATTTAGATTGAACAAAGAATTTAAATCCATAGTAGAACTCAAGTTATACTCCTGGTGTTTTTTCCATCTTTGAGCTGAACGGAGTAACAACTCTAAGCTGTGATCCCAAGATAAGAAACTTGGCGAAAATATTTCATCTGACTATGTGTAGAATTCAGTGAAACCCCACCTGTGTCAAGACTGCGTAGGTTTCGCCTAAAAAATAACTCCAATGTAGGTTGGGGAGCCAGTGCGTTGGGCGGCTCTGCCGACTTGAAGCAACTGGCGTTTGAGGAACGAAACCCAACATTTTGAGGGCTTTGTTGGGTTTCACGACCTTCAACCCCTCCCCGCAAGCGGGCTACGGTGTACGCACAAGTCGAAAAATTCTCTACCCACATTTTTGTCAGAGTGAAACTGTCACACTCACCGACATCCCGCCCAGAACTGAAGTTCAGGGCTGATAGCTAAAGTCCACTCAAGTGGACTGAATTGGTCATTTAGGGACTTCCAAATAAAAAATATCCCAAAACTCACGCAAAAATTCTCTCTATTTCTTCTCTCTCTGTGTTCTCTGCGTCTGGAGTGGTAGCCTGCGGCAAGCCCTCCGGGTTCGGGGGTGACGCTCCTAACGTCGCTAACGCTGCGCTAACGTAATCGACGGGAACCGCCAAGACTGCGACCCCCTCACCGCTTTGCGTCTACGTTTATTTGGATAATTTATTTCTTGGAAATCCCTTAGTCCACTTGAGTGGACTTTAGCTATCAGACCCGGAATTCATTCCGAGGCGGGATAGAAACGCAGTGCGAGATTTTTTAATAAAGATATGGCTGCGGCAAGATTTGTGTGTACACCCCACCCCCAACCCCTCCCCGCAAGCGGGGAGGGGAGACAAAGCGTAGCTTTGGCGGGGTGGGGTTCTTCGAGTTTAATAAGCAATCAAGCGACATGATGTGAAGGCGCTTTTGCATAATTCTGTCATCGCCAATCTTGATAAATCAGTCAAAATGAGCCAATGGTGAGTTTCAGCAAAACAGACTTTATGAAAGGCTGCTACAAATATCACAATTTTGGAAAATAATAAAGTAAGTCGAGTATCACAAGACTCACTTGATTTCCTCATTTCTTCTAGGAAAATATGACTCATCCTTTCCTTGAACGTCTGCGTAGTCCAGATAGCCCAGTCCTCGTTTTCGACGGGGCGATGGGAACCAACTTACAAACCCAAAACCTGACTGCTGAAGACTTCGGCGGCCCACAGTATGAAGGTTGTAACGAATACTTAGTCCACACGAAACCCGAAGCTGTCGCTAAGGTTCACCGAGACTTTCTCGCTGCTGGTGCAGACGTAATTGAAACCGATACTTTTGGCAGTACCTCCCTAGTGCTGGCAGAATATGACTTAGCAGACCAAGCCTATTACCTCAGCAAGACAGCCGCAGAATTGGCCAAGCGTGTGGCGGCGGAATTTTCCACGCCAGAAAAACCCCGATTTGTGGCAGGTTCCATCGGCCCCACAACTAAACTACCAACCTTGGGACATATTGACTTTGACACCATGAAAGCTACTTTTGCAGAACAAGCAGAAGCGCTGTGGGATGGTGGTGTCGATTTATTCATTGTGGAGACTTGCCAAGATGTGCTGCAAATTAAAGCGGCGCTGAATGCCATTGAAGAAGTGTTTGCCAAAAAAGGCGATCGCCGTCCGTTGATGGTATCTGTGACAATGGAAAGCATGGGCACAATGTTGGTTGGTTCAGAAATCAGTGCTGTGCTGACAATTCTGGAACCTTACCCAATTGACATTCTCGGTTTAAACTGTGCCACAGGCCCAGACTTGATGAAACCACATATCAAGTATCTGGCAGAACATTCACCTTTCATCGTTTCCTGTATTCCCAACGCGGGTTTACCTGAGAACGTCGGCGGTCAAGCGCACTACCGACTGACACCGTTAGAATTACGGATGTCATTGATGCATTTTGTTGAAGATTTGGGTGTCCAAGTGATTGGGGGTTGCTGTGGGACACGTCCAGAACACATTCAACAATTGGCAGAAGTAGCTAAAGACTTGAAGCCAAAAGTTAGACATCCTAGCTTAGAACCAGCAGCAGCATCAATTTACACCACTCAGCCTTACGACCAAGATAATTCCTTCTTGATTGTTGGTGAACGTCTCAACGCCAGTGGTTCCAAGAAGTGCCGCGATTTGCTAAATGCCGAAGATTGGGATGGACTCGTTTCAATGGCGAGGGCGCAAGTAAAAGAAGGCGCACACATCCTCGATGTCAACGTCGATTATGTGGGACGTGACGGCGTGCGGGATATGCACGAACTAGTTTCGCGCATTGTTAATAATGTGACATTGCCTTTAATGCTTGACTCCACCGAATGGGAAAAGATGGAGGCGGGTTTAAAGGTTGCCGGTGGCAAGTGTTTGCTGAATTCCACCAACTACGAAGATGGGGAACCGCGCTTTTTGAAGGTGCTGGAGTTAGCGAAAAAATACGGTGCTGGTGTAGTCATTGGTACTATCGATGAAGATGGAATGGCGCGGACAGCAGACAAAAAGTTTGCGATCGCACAGCGTGCTTACCGTCAAGCTGTAGAATATGGCATACCACCCACAGAAATATTCTTTGATACCCTAGCGTTACCCATTTCCACCGGGATTGAAGAAGACCGAGAAAACGGTAAAGCCACAATTGAATCCATCCGGCGAATTCGTCAAGAATTGCCTGGATGCCATGTAATTTTGGGTGTTTCCAATATTTCCTTTGGTTTGAATCCAGCCTCGCGGATGGTGCTGAACTCAGTATTTTTGCACGAAGCGACAACGGCGGGAATGGATGCAGCCATTGTCAGCGCTAACAAGATTTTACCGCTCGCTAAGATTGAGGCACGCCATCAAGAAATCTGTCGCCAATTGATTTATGACGAGCGGAAGTTTGAGGGTAATGCTTGCGTTTACGATCCCTTGGGAGAGCTTACCACAGAGTTTGCCGGGGTGACAACTAAGCGCGATCGCTCCTTAGATGAAAGTCTTCCCATCGAAGAACGCCTCAAACGCCACATCATCGACGGCGAACGCATAGGCTTAGAAGAACATCTGAAAAAAGCCTTAGAAGAATATCCCCCCTTGGAAATTATCAACACCTTCCTGCTAGATGGCATGAAAGTTGTCGGGGAACTATTCGGTTCTGGACAAATGCAGTTACCCTTCGTCTTGCAATCTGCGGAAACCATGAAAGCGGCGGTGGCGTTTCTAGAACCGTTCATGGAAAAATCAGAATCAGGCAACAATGCCAAGGGAACCTTTATCATTGCCACAGTGAAAGGCGATGTCCACGACATTGGTAAAAACTTGGTGGATATTATCTTGTCCAACAACGGCTACAAGGTGATTAACCTGGGAATTAAGCAGCCAGTAGAAAACATCATCAACGCTTACGAACAGCACAAAGCTGATTGTATAGCCATGAGTGGCTTGCTGGTAAAATCCACCGCCTTCATGAAAGAGAACTTGGAGGTATTCAACGAAAAGGGAATTAGTGTCCCCGTCATATTAGGTGGTGCGGCGCTGACTCCCAAATTTGTGCATGAAGATTGCCAAAAAACCTACAAAGGTAAAGTTGTTTATGGCAAAGATGCCTTTTCTGACTTGCACTTCATGGATAAATTAATGCCAGCAAAAGCTGCTGGTAACTGGGAAGATTTGCAGGGATTTTTGAATGAAGTAGAAACTACTCAACCAGAGACTAATAACCAAAAATCAAAAATCGCTACTGAAGAATCCCCACTCCCCACTCCCCACTCCCCACTCCCCATAGATACAAGACGTTCCGAAGCAGTAGCGATAGATATTGAACGTCCCACACCGCCTTTTTGGGGAACACAGTTATTGCAGCCTAGTGATATTCCTATCGAGGAAATATTCTGGCACTTGGATTTACAAGCTTTAGTTGCTGGACAATGGCAATTCCGTAAACCAAAGGAACAATCTAAGGAAGAATATCAGGCTTTCTTAGCTGAGAAAGTTTACCCAGTTTTAGAAACTTGGAAACAGCGAATTCTTGAAGAAAATCTGTTGCATCCCCAAGTGATTTACGGGTATTTCCCTTGTCAAACCGAGGGAAATACTCTACATATATATGATTCAGAGAACCAATCACAAGAGGTTGCAACTTTTGAATTCCCCAGACAGAAGTCTTTAAGGCGGCTGTGCATAGCAGATTTCTTTGCACCGAAGGAGTCAGGAATTATTGATGTCTTCCCCATGCAGGCTGTAACTGTCGGAGAGATTGCAACAGAGTTCGCCCAAAAGCTATTTGCTGATAATCAATACACAGATTATCTGTATTTCCACGGCATGGCAGTGCAGGTAGCAGAGGCTGTGGCTGAATGGACACACGCCAGAATCCGCCGAGAGTTAGGCTTTGCTGCTGAAGAACCCGATAATATTCGGGATATATTAGCACAACGCTATCGTGGCTCACGGTATAGCTTTGGGTATCCAGCTTGCCCGAATATCCAAGATCAATACAAGCAACTGGAGTTATTGCAGACTAACAGAATTAACTTGTATATGGATGAAAGTGAACAACTTTATCCAGAACAGTCTACCACTGCAATTATTGCTTACCACCCACTAGCAAAATACTTTAGCGCGTAACCTTTCCCTTTTCCCCTTTTCCACAACGGTGAAGGGGAATTAAACAAATCGTAAAAGTGCAAAATAAGAGTTAATTTTAACTCAGAGAAAAATTGCAAAACTAGATAATATACAGCAGAAAAAACTATGCAGTAGTCTTAACCATTTTTTTCCACAAGTGCTGACTTATATACCTTGGAGAAATGATAAAAGCCTTCAGCAACATTTGTATTGCAAATAAAAATTTCTTCTTTTCACGCCATAATATTCTTGCTAATCTCATAGCATTGTGACTTCTAGTCTCGATTTCAAAATGCTTATAAGGCAGACTCAAATCATGAGCAAAAAATATATCCAATAAATGAAATGTTTCTTTCGCCCATAGTTTATAATCTCCTGTAAGATTACTAGAATGAGAATATTTAGTTACCAAATAGTAAGGAACGTGAACGGCATTACCTAAGCAAAATAATCGTAAAAATAGCTCTTTATCCTCGCCAATTCTGAGGCTTTCATTAAAATAACCTGTCTTATCTAAAGCTTCTTTACTTACCACTACAATTGATGCTGTCAGTATAAAATTTTCAGACAATAGATGATAAGTTAAATTGGGATATGGTAGCCAAGGCTGACAACTGAACTTTTCAATTTTCCCATCTTGCATTTGGTGGATACACCCACAGAAAACTATTACATTATTAGGACTACTCTCAATATATTTAATTTGTGTTTCTAAATACTTAGGTAACCATTCGTCATCAGAATCCAAGAAAGCTATAAAGCTGCCTCTTGCAAGCCGAATTCCTTCATTCCTTGCCCTACCAGCCCCAGAATTATTTGCTAAACTAACGCAGCAAACACCAGGATATTTTTCTGCAATAAAAGTTGCAGTTCCATCAGTTGAAGCATCATCAACCACAATCAACTCATAATCAGTATATGTTTGATTTAAAACACTATTTATGGCTCTTTCTAAATAGTCTTTACGATTACAAGTAGGGATAATGACTGAAACTTTCAGTTCACTTATTTGCATATTACTTAACCTTTAGTTTCGAGAATTTAAGATAATTTTTTCAATTCCATCAACCATTTTGTCTACATTAAAACTGTGTAGTATATGTTCCCGACATTTCGTACTTAATTGAGGATCTAAATTTTTCCATTTCAACACAAAATTCAAAGTATCTGCTAAATTTTGTACATTTCCCGGCTCATAGAGCATACGTTGAAACTTTCCTGTCAAGATTTCAGGTATTCCACCAGTACGACTAGCTACCACAGGAGTTCCACACGCCATTGATTCAATAATTGTTCTGCCAAATGGTTCAGAATGTAAACTAGTTAAAACTGTCACATCACTTATTTGATAGAGAGGAATAGGATTAGTTAGATGACCAATAAATTTAACAGATTCTGCTATGCCCAGTTCAGATGTTAGATGTTCTAGAGACTTTTTATATTCCTCTGTATAACATAATGGTTTGCCAGCAATCAATAACTGGGCACTTTTGTGGATTTTGAGAAATAAAGAAAAACCTCTAATCAGCGTTTCGAGTCCTTTCTCCTTATCCAATCTTCCAATGTAAGAGATAACTTCTACATCATCAGAAATACCCCATTCCTTTTTAGTAATTGATACATGGGCTGATGGTTTAAATTTTTCAATATTAATTCCATTGTATACAACGTCAATTTTATCTTCTTTAAAACCTTGCTTTATCCAATCTATTTTAGTGTAATTGGAAACGGCAATTAAGTGTTTTGCACCGTGCATCCCAATACTCCACTGGTAACCAAGTTTTTTGATTTGCGGTGGCGGTAGACGAAGATGACAAACAAAGGGTATATTGTTAAATATTGCTAATGTATAAGCAAAAAAACTATTATGATATTGGTTGCTGTATACTATGCTAGCTTTAGTAGTTTTTATTTTTCTAGTATCTATAAAAAATTTGTGTAATGAATCAATTATTTTTTTTCTTTCAATCCTAAAACCATTAATTTTTATTAAATCGCTACAAAAAAACTGATACTCCTTAAGTAAGTTGCCTTCTGTTACATACACTAAAGTGATAGTGTGTCCACGTTTATATAGACCCAGGCAAACATCAAATAGGCTTAACTCTTGTCCACCACGCAGAGAGGTTACTTCATTTTCTAAAACAATAATATGCATAGAAAGCTGGGAAATAAAAAGATTAATCAAACAAAAATTAGATTAGTTTAATTAAAATTACTAATCATTTTTTACTATTTTGTAAAATGATTAGTAATTTTAAGGATGTTCACTTTTTTGAAAAGCTATTTTACACAAATAGAAAGGACTTATAATAGTAGCAATTAGTCTTTGCATTTCACAGGCAGCAACAATATCGCTTTTCAAAACTTTTCGATATAAAATAAAATGCGATATTACTTTGCGTATATCGTTGATAAAATACATTAAAAAAGCAAAGGGTCTTTGCCAAATTTTAAGTAGCTTCATACGCAAGTAATAGCGAGCTAAACCAACCCCATACATTAGAGAAATTAAGTAGTTTTGTTCCAATCTCCAAGATGGGATGATGTGAGCTATTACCATTGTTGGGTTGTACCAAATTTCCCAACCAGCTTGATAAATATATAGTAAAGATTCAGCATCTTCACTCCCTAACATAGATAAACCGACTCTACCGACTAAAAAAAGGCGAATGGGAACATTATCTCTCCAGACATTTCTGCGTACAACCAAGCCAGCCGCAGGAGGAAAGCCTTTCTTGTAAGGTTCGTATATATGAGGTTTTTCACCTCTTTCAGTAATTGCAAGATAAAATAAAATTGGTTTGACAGATTCTGGCGGTTCTACTTCAAAATTACCGTGAATTTGGCTAGCCCAAGCTCCTGCTTGAGGGTGCTCTTGTGCAAATTTATAAGCTTCCATGAGCCAATCATGTTCAGGCAAATTGTCATCATCTAAAAAACCTACAATTTCCCCTCTTGCTTCCAAAATGCCTTTTGCTCTTGCAAATGCCACCCCTTGTTGGGCTTCAAAAATATATTTTAATTGGAATAGATCACACCAGCTTTGTTGGTACTCATGTATCACCCTTGCTGTAGCATCTGTACTATTGTTATCGTTATAAAACTTAAAATTGTTCCTTAGCAGCTAACATCTGTAAAATCTTTTCTACATGATCCAACTCTCCAACGATTCGCCGAATTGGGTGCGGCCAAACTTTGACAAGGGTAGGAGTTGCAGAAACCTGATTGAGTTCTGCTTGTTCTGGATGAGTTAAAACATCAATCACTTTCAGAGTATAAGGATGTCCAAGCGATCGCTCCAACAATTCGTGTAAATTTTGCAGAATGCGTTCGGTGGTACTGCTATGTCCGGCAACAAACAATCGCAGAACATAGCCTTGTGTGATGGCTTCCTTTTTTTGTACAATTACTGGTTGGTGGTATTTTGGCACAGGTTCAGAAAGGTCTAGACGAACAATTAAATCGTGATCCTCCCAAAGCTGCGGGAATGAGGAACGATAAGTTGTTAATACCATGCGATCGCACAAACCCTCCTGCCAAGGAGCAGCTTGCCATACTAACTCCCCTGTGCCAAAAATGGCATTAAGCAAAGCTTGATGTCTAATTACAGCCGGATAAGCTTCAGCAAAAGTACGCACTTGTTGAGTGCGTGGATCTAACCAGTGGTCAATAGTAGCAGTATAACAAGGCACTAAAAAGTGTGGTGGCTCTGGTAAATCTAGGATTTCTTGTAAAGCCGAACACAAATGCAAATGCCATCGACCTTGCTTGCTAGGATCGATGCAGTAAATTAAATCTCCTCCAGGTGTAAATAGGGCAATGCCTTTAAACAACTGGGGTGTAGATAGTTTGTTTGTCGTCAAATTATTCACAGAGGTTAGGAAGCTAAAAGTAAAAAATTCTCTCTTTTACCTTTTACCTTAGCTATAACCGCAACCAGGATGACAAAGATATTTGGTTGGGATTGGGGGATGAGGGCTAATGACGATCGCAAATTAGCCTATAAATTTACAGATGACAAAGATATTTGGTTGGGATTGGGGGATGAGGGGGATGAGGGAGTAGGGGGAGCAGGGGAGGCAGGGGAGAATAATTAATAACCAATGCCCCATGCCCCATGCCCCATGCCCAATGCCCCATGCCCCATGCCCCATACCCAATGCCAATCTTAAACTCGACCTCTGAGAAACTGTGCCATTTCGTTAGGAGTTGGTGACATTTCCAAAGCAGTCTCTTCAGTGATGCGACCGTCTTGATAGAGATTGAGCAACGACTGATTCATCGTAATCATGCCGTCAAAGCTAGCTTGTTTCATCAACTCGCCAATTTCATCATACTTACCGTCTTTGATCCATTCTTTAATAGCCTCAGTATTTATCAGCACATCGTGGAAAGCAGCCCGCTTCCCGTCAGTTGTGCGGCACAAACCTTGGGCAATTACTGCCACCAAAGACTCAGAAATTGCCACCCGCATTGCATCCTGTTCGTCACCAGAGTAGAGATTGAGAATCCGCTCAATGGTTTTAACAGCGCTATTGGTGTGCAGGGTTCCCATAACTAAGTGACCAGTCTGAGCGGCTTTTAGAGCGGTGTTAACTGTTTCCTTATCCCGCATTTCCCCCACTAGAATCAAATCTGGATCTTCCCGCAAAGCTGCTTTCAAAGCGTTGTCAAATTTCCGGGTATGCATTCCCACTTCCCGTTGTTTGACTAAAGACTTGCGGCTTTGATGGATAAATTCTATCGGGTCTTCAATGGTGATGATATGCTTGGCCATCTCCTTATTGATGTAGTCAACCATTGCCGCCATTGTGGTGGACTTACCAGAACCAGTAGGCCCAGTCACTAAAATTAAACCTTTGTGATGATGGCAAATATCCCGAAAAACTGGGGGTAATCTCAACTGTTCCATAGTTAAGATTTTTAGCGGAATCAACCGCAACACCATCGCAGGCCCTTTAAGGGAGCCAAAAACATTAATCCGCACGCGAGCAAAGTCATATTGAGTTGCTCCGTCAAATTCTAAGTGTTCTTCAAAGCGCTGAATTTCCCCTTCACTCATCACCTCCTGTAACCAACTCATAAAAGCTTCTTTATCTGTTTCTGGATAATCCGTTGGTTGAATTTCTCCTCGACTGCGGAAGCGGGGTACTTCACCTACACCCAAGTGAATGTCAGAATATCCCTGATCGAAAGCTTCTCTGATTAACTTCGCTAAAGTCAGTTGTGGACTGCTGTTTTTAGGGGGAATTGAACTAGGTATCGGCGGTGGACTAACCGGACGATGACCTGCAACAGGCGCGTTGGTACTCCTATCTGACATATCCAATGTTTGTGTCATCTGCCTCTGGGTACTAGAGGTTGGCGGTGGTGGCGGCGGCATTGGTGGCAGGTTACGTCCGGCAGCAGAGTTAGAATTTGATGGAGACTGTGATTGTGTCATATATCTTCACATTTGGCAGTTAAAAAGTTGAATTAACGAGAAGTCAAGTCACTTACTTTGATGACTTTTGGAGAGTGCTTGCACGCGAGCTTTAGTGGTGATGGGAGGCGATTGAAACTCTAGAACCATGTTCAATCCATTTCATCCACCTCAATTTGTATCTTTTTTTCCTAAAATTCCACTAGTCAGATTATTTAGATAAATTATTTAACGTATCTACCCTGGTTTAACACACGGAAGGACTCAAACTCCTTCAGAAAAAATACAGAGATTTTTTAGTAATTTATAATACTTACGACAAAACATAAATATTCTCGGCCCTTAGATGAGAAATCTATCCCACGCATAGACACGAATTGCCAGCAATTAACAGCACAAACACTAGCAGATCATTTATTCAGCCCATCTATGAATTATGAGAACCAATACTAATTTTTATAAGAAATGTTAAGTTGAATAGGAGTAATGTCGTGGAAATCAAGGTTAAAAGCTCATACCTTTTAGTTTATATACCTGAAGGAAGATGCATAAAACAAGTTGTTTGACATAGATATAAACGCTGACTTTTAATTCATAATTACAAAAAATTAACTGTAAACTTTAGTAAATAAATGCTCATTTTCCCAATTAGTTTTTATATACTGAATTTCACTGAGAAACAAAATCAGTTTACTCGCAAAAAGCGAGAGATGACTGAAAATTAAAATTCGTTGTGTATTTTTAGGAGGAAAAGTCATGGTTTCTGCTCAAAGCTCTAATCTAGGAAAGACCTACTCCTTGTTGATGATTAAAAGCTTTTTAATATGGACTTTTACATTGGCAGTATGTTTGTTGGTTGTCGGTTTTCCACTAGTTGTCTTGATGGCTACGGTCGGATGTCTGTTGTCGATTATTTTACAATCTGTGATGCCTGTTAGTGCTGTTTTGCTTGTAGCAGGCGCTTTAATAATGTTTAATGTCATGGCAGTTGTATTGGCTGCGGGTGTACTAACTGTTAAAGGAGTTCATCCTAATGAAATTAAATGGTTAAGCTGGTTGCATGGAGAGGCAGACCAAATGCAGGCTACTGTTTACGCTGCTTGCCCTTTAACTTGTGAGATTAAAATGTAGTCATTACAGGTGAATACGACAAACAGTGCGTCTGCCCGGTTAAGCCGGGTTTTTTCATGCTGTTTGTGATTTAACTTGTGAGATCAAAGTGTAGTCATTATAGATAAATTCGATAAACAGTGCATCTGCCCGATTAAGCCGGGTTTTTTCATGCTTATTGTGTGATTTATAAGAAGAATTCAGAACTCAGGAGCGGAGCCGGAGACGCTCCGCCTCCGGTCAGAAAACAGGTATGAATTCTGTACGAGTGGGTGACGAATATTGGTTAAAACCTCGCCCGAAGTTAAGCGAA